>NZ_JBQKLL010000017.1:0-72773 GCF_052116245.1 Blautia sp. Sow4_E7 | reverse complement strand
GAACACAGCCAGATTTTTGTTGATTTTGAAAAAAATAAAAAGAAAAGAAGTTTTAAAAGAAAAATGGTGCTGGGCATAACACCCAACACCAAGTTTGTCTACAGTCTGAGACAGGCCACATGGACCTGTCTTTTATAAACTTCGGATGATGGAGAATTAGCAGATACCCTGAGCTTTCATAGCATCTACAACTTTCTCAAATCCAGCGATGTTAGCACCAGCAACATAGTTGTCTTCCATGCCATAACGCTTAGCTGCGTCATCAGCTTTGTGGAAGATGTCTCTCATGATGCCGTGAAGCTTCTCATCAACTTCCTCTGCTGTCCAGGAAAGTCTCATGGAGTTCTGGCTCATCTCAAGAGCAGAAGTAGCAACACCACCAGCGTTAGCTGCTTTACCAGGCATGAACAGAACACCGTTCTCCTGGAGATATGTTGTAGCATCAAGAGTAGTAGGCATGTTAGCACCCTCAACTACATATTTGCAGCCGTTTGCAACAAGTGTCTTAGCACCGTCAAGTGCAAGCTCGTTCTGAGTAGCACATGGAAGATATACATCACATTTGATGTTCCAGATTCCAGTACCCTCTGTATAAGTAGCACCCTCAACACGGTCAGCGTACTCTTTGATACGTCCACGTTTTACTTCTTTGATATCTTTTACAATGTCAAGCTTGATTCCCTCTGGATCATAGATATATCCGTTGGAGTCACACATAGCAACAACTTTGCCGCCAAGCTGCTGAGCTTTCTCAACTGCGTAGATCGCAACGTTTCCAGATCCTGTTACGATGAAGGTCTTTCCATCGATAGAATCGTTGTGAGCTTTCATGATCTCATCAAGCATATAAACAACACCATATCCGGTAGCCTGTGTACGGATTAAAGATCCGCCGTAGGTAAGTCCCTTACCTGTGAGAACACCCTCGTATAATCCGCGGATTCTCTTGTACTGTCCGAATAAGTAACCGATCTCACGTCCGCCTACACCGATATCACCAGCTGGAACATCAGTATCAGCACCGATATATTTGGAAAGCTCTGTCATAAAGCTCTGGCAGAATGCCATAACCTCTCTGTCAGATTTACCTTTTGGGTCAAAGTTGGAACCACCTTTACCACCGCCGATAGGAAGTCCGGTAAGGGAGTTCTTAAATGTCTGCTCAAATCCAAGGAATTTTAAGATACCCTGGTTAACTGACGGATGGAAACGAAGACCACCCTTGTAAGGTCCGATAGCACTGTTGAACTGTACACGATATCCCTTGTTTACCTGAACAACGCCCTTGTCATCTACCCACGGAACACGGAAGGAAATGATTCTTTCCGGCTCTACAAGACGCTCCAGAAGGGACATGCTGCGGTATTCTTCTTCATTTTTGTCGATTACGACTTTCAGGGAATCCAGAACTTCTTTTACTGCCTGGTGAAATTCAGGCTCGCCAGGATTCTGTGCTACGACTCTTTCATATACTTCTTCAGTGTAAGACATTGTAATTCCTCCTCATCCTGAGTAAAATTTTTTCAACGACGCTATTATACACTAAAGTGCTAAAAAAGAAAAGAGTTTTTTTCACATTTCCAAAAATTTCATAGGGGCTTGCGAAAATGAGCCAAATATGAGATGATAGATAGCAAGAAATACATTATGCCGGAGCAGGAAAGAGAAATGTAGAGACTTTTCCATGCCTGAGATAAAAGGGCTGTCATAAGTAAATCTTATAGGAACCGCAGGCATGCCGGCCATAAGTAGTAAGATGAGGAGTGAAATGAATGAAAACATTCGAGAAGTCCAGTAAACTGGATAACGTACTTTATGATGTGCGAGGCCCGGTTGTGGATGAAGCGGCGAGAATGGAAGAAGATGGAATGGAGATCCTGAAGCTGAACATCGGCAACCCATATCCATTTGGATTTTCCGCACCGCAGGAAGTAATTCTGGACATGTTGAGCAATATTCGTACCTCTCAGGGATATTCCGATTCCAAGGGAATCTTTTCCGCAAGAAAGGCCATCATGCAGTATGCCCAGCTTCGCGGTATTCCTGGAGTTACCATGAGTGACATTTATACAGGAAATGGTGTCAGCGAGCTGATCAATCTTTGTATGCAGGCCCTTCTGGACAATGGAGATGAGATCCTGATCCCGGCACCGGATTATCCCTTATGGACAGCTACCGCTACATTAGCAGGCGGAAATGTAGTCCACTATATCTGCGATGAGCAGTCCGAATGGTATCCGGATATTGATGATATTAAGAGCAAGATCACAGATAAGACCAAGGCAATCGTTATCATCAACCCGAATAACCCTACAGGAGCTGTTTATCCCAAGGAAATCCTGGAACAGATCGTGCAGATCGCAAGGGAACATGAGCTGATCATTTTCTCAGATGAGATCTATGACCGTCTGATCATGGATGGCTATAAGCATACTTCCATTGCATCCCTTGCACCGGATGTATTCTGCGTTACTTTTTCCGGACTTTCCAAGTCCCACATGATCGCAGGCTTCCGTATTGGATGGATGATCTTAAGCGGTGCCAAGAATAAGGCCAAGGGTTATATTGAAGGTATTAACATGCTTTCTTCCATGCGCCTTTGTTCCAATGTACCGGCACAGTCCATTGTACAGACTGCACTTGGCGGATATCAGAGTGTAAATGAGTACATTCAGCCAGGCGGAAGAGTTTATGAGCAGAGAGATTTTATCTACAAGGCGCTCAATGACATCCCGGGAATCACAGCAGTGAAGCCAAAAGCTGCATTCTACATTTTCCCGAAGATCGATACAGAGAAATTCAATATTTACAATGACGAGCAGTTTGCCCTTGATTTCTTACATGAGAAACAGGTGCTCCTGGTACCGGGCAAAGGCTTTAACTGGAACTGCCCTGACCACTTCCGTGTAGTATATCTGCCGAATGTGCGTCAGCTGGAGAAAGCAATGGACAAGATGAGAGATTTCCTGACCACGTATAAACAACGATAAGAAATTGTCTATAGATTAGATTTGAGCAAAATGTTATACTATTTTTTACATTCACTAAAAATGTGAAAATAATAACAGTCACAGATTATCCATGTAATGCCAGAGCTATGAAAAGGCTTTGGCGGCATTATTGCTACTGTTCACTGGAAAAGCTTCGTGTGATATTTTGCGAAGATTGTGAATGGTAACGCATTTTTGTATTGAGGGAGGAACGGATTATCGGACGGATGAAAAGAGAAAGGGGGTTATTTAAATGGCAGGATTTAACATGAAAGTAACACCGGAAATAGAGAACCTGACGGAGATCTGCAAGGATCATTCCAGCCTGGATCTGTCTCTTTATCAGAAATATGACGTAAAGCGAGGCCTTCGCGATGTCAATGGTAAAGGTGTCCTGGCTGGTCTAACACAGATTTCCAATGTATGTGCTACGAAAGTGGTTGACGGCAAGGAAGTGCCTTGTGCGGGCAGTCTTTCCTACAGAGGATATGACATTAAGGAACTTACCAGGGGATTTATTGAAGATGACCGATTTGGCTTCGAAGAGACCACCTATCTTTTACTGTTTGGTAAGCTTCCCAATCAGAACGAACTGGAGGAATTCAGTAAGCTGCTGGCGAATCAGCGTTCCCTTCCCACAAACTTTGTAAGGGACGTTATCATGAAAGCTCCGTCCAAGGACATTATGAATGCCCTGTCCAGAAGTGTGCTCACACTTTATTGCTATGACAAGGAACCGGATGACATTTCCCTTCCAAATGTACTGAGACAGTGCCTGAACCTGATCAGCGTATTTCCGCTTTTATCTGTTTATGGATATCAGGCTTACAATCATTATGTATGCGGCAAGAGCCTTTACATTCATAATCCCAAGAAGGATCTTTCCACAGCAGAGAATATCCTTCGTATGCTCCGCCCGGATAAGAAGTATTCCCATCTGGAAGCGAAGATCCTGGATCTGGCCCTGATCCTTCATATGGAACATGGCGGTGGTAATAACTCTACCTTTACCACACACGTTGTTTCTTCCTCTGGAACGGATACCTATTCCGCCATCGCAGCTGCTCTTGGTTCTCTGAAAGGACCGAAACACGGCGGTGCCAATATTAAGGTTGTGAGTATGTTCCAGGACCTGAAGAAGAATGTGAAAGACATTTCCGATGAAGAGGAAGTAAGAGAGTATCTGAAGAAGCTTCTTCACAAAGAAGCTTTCGATAAGAGAGGCCTTATTTATGGTATGGGACACGCGATCTATTCCGTATCCGATCCAAGAGCCCAGGTTCTTAAGGGCTTTGTAGAGACCCTGGCAAAGGAAAAAGGCCGCATGAAAGAATACAATCTCTACGCAATGGTAGAGAAAATGGCTCCGGAGGTCATTACCGAGGAGCGCCATATTTACAAAGGTGTCAGCGCAAACGTGGACTTTTACAGTGGCTTTGTTTACAGCATGCTGGACCTGCCCCTTGAGCTGTATACACCGATTTTTGCTGTGGCACGTATTGTTGGCTGGAGCGCTCACCGAATGGAAGAGCTGATCAACACAGACAAGATCATCCGTCCGGCTTACAAGAACGTTCTGACTCCGGCAGTATACGTACCGCTGAAGGAGCGTGAATAAGAATGACAGTGAGGCAGCAGTCTTCCCTGGTCCTGGAGGGCGGGGGAAGCAGAGGCGTTTTTACAGCAGGGGTACTGGACTTTCTTATGGAAAAAGAGGTGAAATTCCCATATGTGGTGGGCGTTTCCGCTGGTTCCTGCAATGCCCTTGACTATGTATCCTGGCAGCCTGGAAGAACCAGGGACTGCATGATCATAGAGGATAAGGCAAACAGCTATATTGCCACGAAGGAAGCTCTTAAGAAGCATGAGCTTTTTGACATGGATATGCTGTTTGACAAATATCCAAATGAATTATTTCCATTTGATTTTGACACCTTTTTCCAGTCTGATATGGAATGCGAGATGGTTGTGACCAACTGTCAGACCGGGGACGCAGAGTATATGTCAGAGAAGAAGGACAGACAGCGTCTGATGGATATTGGAAGGGCTTCTTCCAGTATTCCCATTGCAAGCCCTATGGTGGAAATTGACGGTGTTCCGTACCTGGATGGCGGTATTGCAGATTCCATTCCTTTGATCCATGCCATGGAGAAGGGGTATCGGAAGAATGTGGTGATCCTTACCAGAAACATGGGCTACCGTAAGAAAAAGCCAGGGAAGAGCACCCCGCTTTATGTGGCAGCATTCCGCCACTATCCGGAGTTTTTGAATACTCTGTACAACCGTTACCGCAACTATAACCGGACACTGGAGCTTCTGGAAAAATGGGAGCGGGAAGGCCATATTTTTGTCATCCGTCCGGAGATGCCTACCGTGGGACGTGCGGAGGCGAACAGAGAGAAGCTGATGGCCTTTTATCAGCATGGTTATGATGTAATGAAGGATCATTATGAGGAACTGCAGGCTTATCTTTGCAGGTGATACTAAAAAGAATTAAAGGATGTAACAGGATGTTTGAACGCTTTTTTCCAGATGAATATCTGGATTCAGCATATGTAGTCAACTACGAAAAATTATACCAGGAGGGATACAGGGGGATTTTGTTTGATATTGACAATACCCTGGTTCCTCATGGGGCACCGGCAGATCCGGAAGCCATCCGGCTTTTTCAGCGGCTTCGGGAAATTGGCTTTTCCTGCTGCCTGGTGTCAAACAACAAGAAAAAAAGGGTAGAACCCTTTGCCACTTCAGTAGGCGCCCGGTTTATTGAAATGGCTGCCAAGCCTTCCAGGAAGGGCTACGAAAGAGCCATGAAGCGGCTTGGCACAGACACAGGGAATACGGTCTTTATCGGAGACCAGCTTTTTACCGATATATGGGGGGCTAAGAATGCTGGCCTTCGCAATATTCTGGTAAAGCCCATCAATCCCAAGGAAGAGATCCAGATTGTTTTGAAACGCTATCTGGAGAAAATTGTATTACATTTTTATACCAAGGAGGAGAAGAATTCATGAACCATATTGTGGTTATCGGATTTATGGGTTCTGGCAAGACAAGAGTGGGGAAACGTCTGTCCAGTGACCTGGGACTGACATTTGTAGATGTGGACAAGGTAATTGTTAAGAAGATGAACATGTCCGTGAAGGAGATGCTGCAGAGATTTGGGGAACCATATTATCGTGCATTGGAGACTATGACAGTGAAAGCCCTGATCGATGACAAAGAGAGAAAGGTAATTTCTCTTGGTGCCGGTCTTCCCATTCAGGAGCAGAATGAGAAATATATCAAGCAGCTTGGTACCGTTGTTTATCTGAAAGGGTCTGTGGAGACTCTCCGCAAGAGACTTGAGGGGAATAGCAATCCACTTCTGGAAGGCGAAAACCAGGATGAGAAGATCAAGAAGCTTCTGAAGCAGCGCGATCCGATTTATCATAAATTTGCAGACATTGAAGTTGTGACAGGTGTGAAGCCTTTTGAGGAACTGATCAAGGAAATCGAGAGCCAGCTTCCGTAAAAAAAAACAGAAAATGTGAGGATAGATTCTCTTGCAAAGGTGGGAATAACCCCACAGAATATAGAAAGTTAGTCTTGTAAAACATAGAATTTAAAGAGAAATTTAAGTTTCATATATAGGAAAACCAGGAAAATTTGGCTGCATATGAAAAAAAGTAGTTGAAAAAATGGTACATATATAATAAAATATTTCTAGTCATAAGCACTATAAGGAGGAAAAATTAATTATGATTTCAGCAGGTGATTTCAGAAACGGTGTCACAGTAGAAATTGATGGCAACGTTTGTCAGATCGTAGAATTCCAGCACGTTAAACCGGGCAAGGGAGCTGCTTTCGTTAGAACCAAATACAAAAACATTATCACAGGATCCGTGTTAGAGAAATCTTTCCGTCCTACAGAGAAATTCCCTACCGCACGTATCGAGCGTGTTGATATGCAGTATCTTTACAGCGATGGTGGATTATACTACTTCATGAACGTAGAGACATTTGACCAGATTGGTCTTACAGAGGATCAGGTTGGTGATTCCCTTAAATTCGTGAAAGAGAACGAGATGGTTAAGATCTGTTCCCATAACGGCAATGTATTCGCTATCGAGCCACCGTTATTCGTTGAGCTTGTAGTTACAGAGACAGAGCCAGGCTTCGCTGGAAACACTGCACAGGGTGCTACCAAGCCAGCTACAGTTGAGACTGGAGCACAGGTTATGGTTCCGCTGTTCGTTAACCAGGGCGACAAGCTGAAAATCGATACCAGAACAGGCGAGTATCTGTCCCGTGTATAATGAATTCTAAGTAATTACGTGCCATCGGCGTATGCCGGTGGCATATTTTATATGGATAAAGGAGACACACAAATGGAACACACAACACTTGGCAAAACCGGCCTTAAGATTTCCCGTATGGGCTTCGGCGGAATCCCCATTCAGAGAATTGATGCCGAAGGCACTAAGAATTTAATGAAACAGCTGGTGGAAGAGGGCGTGAATTATATCGACACCGCCAGAGGATATACGGTCAGCGAGGAATATTTAGGCTATGCCCTTGAGGGAATCCGTGACAAATTTGTCCTGGCTACCAAGAGCATGGCGAGAACCAAAGAAGCCATGGCAGCGGATATTGAGAAGAGCCTTGGCAATCTTCGCACCGACCACATTGACCTGTACCAGGTACATAACCCAAGCATGGAACAGCTGGATACCGTCGTTGGAGAGGGCGGTGCACTGGAGGCTTTATTAGAAGCAAAGGCAGCGGGAAAAATCGGTCATATCGGTCTTACCGCACATTCCACAGCTGTTTTTGAGCGGGCTCTTGGCCTGGACTGGGTGGAGACGATCATGTTCCCCTACAACATTGTGGAGAGCCAGGGAGCAGAACTGATCCGCAAATGTCAGGAGAAAAATGTAGGATTTATTGCAATGAAGCCATTAGCAGGCGGTGCTATTGAGAATGGAACCCTCGCCCTCCGCTACGTCTGTTCCAACCCGGCGGTCACCGTGGTCATCCCGGGAATGGCAGAGGTATCGGAACTGGAAGAAAATATAAAAGCATGTTCAGACACAGCACCTCTTACAGAGGCAGAGCTTGCCGAAATGGAGCAGATCCGCCATCAGCTTGGCACCAATTTCTGCCGCCGGTGCAATTACTGTGCACCCTGTACGGTTGGCATCAGCATTCCAAGTGCCTTCCTTTTCGCAGGCTACCTGGAGCGCTACAATCTGGCTGACTGGGCAAAAGACCGCTACAGCAGCATGGCAGTAAAGGCTTCCGCCTGTGTAGGCTGCGGCAAATGTGAGACAAGATGTCCATATCATCTGCCAATCCGTGAGATGCTGAAGAAGGTTGCAGAGGAATTCGGGGAATAAAGATATTTTTAATGTTCCCACAGCTAAATAAAAAAATAGAAACAAAACAGAATTATATCAGGCATAGAACATACGAACTGCCTGGTATGATTCTGTTTTTTTTTTTTGTACACAGCAGACGAAATTCCTTGTTTACAGAAGAACCTGGCAATTGTGGTGCTTCTCTTTTTGAGACTTGCCAGATGTGTTCCTCTCTTGTTTTTGATAAAAATTTGCAAAATTCTACAAAAACGTATTGACTCTATAGTAACTATATAGTTTACTATGTAGAAGTCTTAAATAAAACCTTATAGCAACTACAGAGTTTGCGATAAGAAAATACACGAAAACAAGATCTGATCAAGGAGGATTATGATGAAAAAACTGGTGGTTATGGGATTAGCAATGGCAATGACAGTATCTATGGTAAACGGTGTATGTGCACAGCCGGTACAGGCAGCAGAGGGAGAAGGACTGAAGGTTGCCCTTTTACTTTCCGGAGCAGCAAATGACCAGGGTTGGAACCAGACAGCATATGAAGGAACACAGAAAGCCTGTGAAAAATATGGATACGAGCTGGCCTACACAGAGAACCTGGAGGTTGCTGACATTTCCGCTGCTTTTGCAGACTATGCAAGTGCAGGTTATGATGTGGTGATCGGACACGGATATGAATTCGGTGATCCTGCACTGGAGGTTGCAGAGACCTACCCAGACACCAAGTTTATCTGTACAGAGGAAGATGCATCCGCAGACAACGTAGCTTCCTACGTTATGGCTTGCGAGCAGACCGCTTATGTAGAAGGAATCATCGCTGCTTCCATGACTCAGTCAGACAAGCTTGGCGCGATCGGACCGATTCCTGGAGATTCCCTTGTAAAGATCATTAACGGATACGAAGACGGTGCAAAATCCGTAAATCCTGACATTGAGGTTCAGACAGCATGGACAAACTCCTTTGTAGACACACAGCTTGCACAGGAAGCTGCAAAGGCTATGATCGACAACGGTGTAGACGTGATCAAACATTGTGCAAATGCCTGCGGAAACGGTGCCATGTCAGCAGCAGTTGACGCTGGGATCTGGTGCCAGGGTGATTCCTACGACCAGAGTTCTTTAGCACCTGATAACATTCTTGATTCCGCACTTTACAACCTTGACGTTGTGCTGGACACTGCACTTGGCAGCGTTGCAGACGGAAGCTTCGAGGGAGATGTTTACAACCTTGGTATGGCAGACGGCGCTGTAGAAGTTCTCCTTTCCGACAATGTTCCGGATGATGTAAAAGCAACTGCACAGGATGCCATTGACAAGATCATTTCCGGTGAGCTTGAGGTTGAGCGCGATTATACATTAAGAAATTAATAGACCTGACAGCGGATTAAGGGAAAAAAGAGCAGGATTTTCCTGCACAGCAAGGCGATTACATTAGAAAAAGGAGAAAATCATGTCTCTTCTTCAAATGAAACATATCTGTAAATCATTTTCCGGCGTATATGCAAATGAGGATATCAACCTGACTGTAGAGAAAGGTGAGATCCACGCTCTTCTCGGGGAGAACGGAGCCGGAAAGACCACACTTGTGAATATTATTTTTGGTCTTTACACTGCAGACAGCGGTGAAATTTTGTGGAAAGACAAGCCGGCAGATTTTGCATCTCCAAGGGAAGCCATAGAAGCAGGCGTTGGAATGGTCCAGCAGCACTTTTCCCTGGTAAACAAAATGACAGTTCTGGATAACATCATCCTGAATTTGAAAGGCAACTCCTTTTTCCTGGACCGTGCTGCTGCAAGAAAGAAACTGACTGATCTGGCGGAAAAATACGGTCTTCATGTAAATCCTGACGCGGTGATCAGCGACCTGTCTGTGGGAGAACAGCAGCGCGTTGAGATCTTAAAAGCATTGTACCGGAATGTAGAACTTCTGATCCTGGACGAGCCTACTGGTGTGCTCACCCCGCAGGAGACCACACAGTTCTTCGATGTTCTCCGCAATCTGAAAAAAGAGGGTTATGGAATTATTATCATCACCCACCGTATGAGTGAGATCATGGCAATCAGCGACAAAGTTACCATTCTCCGGGACGGAAAACAGGTGGCTGATCTTGTCACCGCAGATACAAACCCGGAAGAATTGTCTGCCTACATGATCGGACGTGAGCTTTCTGATGATTATCATATAGAAGGTTCTCCCAAGAAGGAGATCATGCTGGAACTGAAAAATGTGTCCAACCATCACAGAAAACACAGCCGCCATAAGCTGGAAAACATCAGCCTTACCATTCATAAAGGGGAAATCCTGGGAATTGCCGGTGTAGAAGGAAACGGCCAGAAAGAGTTGGCGGAGGTGATCACCGGGATCCAGAAAACAGGAGAAGGGGAGATCCTTCTGGACGGCCAGAATCTGGCAGGGGTAAACATCCGTGGACGCTATGAAGCAGGTGTTTCCTATATTTCCGAGGACAGACAGTCTGACAGCCTGATCACGGGAATGAATATTACAGAGAACCTGGTCCTCAGAGAATACCGGAAGCTTCCATTTGCCAGACATTCCATTGTAAATAAAGCAGCCATCCGCAAAAATGCAGCCGAAAAAATGGAACAGTATCAGGTGCGCGCTTCGGGAAAATCCGGCATTGATACACCTGTGAAGCTTTTGTCAGGCGGAAACCAGCAGAAGCTGATTATTGCCAGAGAGTTAAATGACAACGCCAAGGTGATCGTGGCAAGCCAGCCAACCCGCGGACTGGACATCGGAGCTACAGAATTTGTCCGTCAGCAGCTGATCGACCAGAGAAATGCAGGAAAAGGTGTTATGCTGATTTCCGCAGATCTGGAAGAAATCATGGCGTTAAGTGACCGGATCGCAGTACTTTTCGGCGGTAAGATCGTGGGCGTTCTGGCAAGAGAAGAAGCTACCGTACAGAAGATCGGACTTCTCATGGGCGGAATTTCAGAAGAGGAGGCAAGATGATGCAGAAGGACAAAAGAACAAAAGGAATGACAGACGTGCTTCTGATCCTTGTGATCACCATTTTTGTGGGCACCATTCTGATCCTTGCATGCGGCGCAAGTCCAATAGAAGCATACGGCCTTTTCTTCCGTGGTATTTTCGGAACTCCGGCAGGTTTTGCGGAAATTTTCGTAAAAGCATGTCCGCTGATCCTGACAGGACTTGGCTGTGCGGTGGCATACCGAACCGGATTTTTTAACATCGGCGCAGAAGGCCAGTTCTATGTAGGCGCTATGGCAACTACCATTGTTGCTTTGAACTGGACTGCCATTCCAGGAGTGCCAAGGATCATTCTTTCCCTGGTAATCGGATTTCTGGCAGGTGGTGTGTGGGCACTGATCGCAGCTGTCTGCAAGGCGAAATTCAATATTTCAGAAATTATCGTCACCATCATGCTGAATTATATTGCAATCAATTTCCTTGGCTATGCAGTCCGTTCCTTCCTGATGGACCCGGAAGGAAATGTTCCGCAGTCCGCCAAAATCGACAAATCCGTACAGCTTGGAACCTTGATCCCGGCAACCCGTTTTCATGCCGGCATCCTGATCGCTATTTTGTGTGTGCTGGTAGTCTGGTTTTTCCTGGACAAAACAACTATGGGTTACGAATTAAAAGCCGTAGGACTGAACAAGCGGGGAAGTGCCTGCAACGGTATTTCGGTAATGAAAAATATTGTGCTTTCTGCCTTCTTAAGCGGTGGACTTTCCGCTGTGGCAGGCGGGATCGAGGTTCTTGCCATTCAGAAAAAGCTTCTGGAGGGAATTTCCTCAAACTGTGGATACACAGCGGTTCTGATCGCACTGGTAGCTTTTAACAACCCTATCGGCGTGTTCTTTGTGGCTGTATTTTATGCAGCTATGCAGGTTGGTGCAAGCTCCATGCAGAGACAGCTGGGAGTGCCGTCTGCAATTGTAAACATTCTGATCGGCCTGGTTGTTGTTTTGATTCTTGGAAGAGAGCTGTTCCATTTCAAAAAGAAACAGTCTCAGGGTGGAAAAGGAGGAAATGCGTAATGCTTCAGCAGATTTTCAGTTTAAGCTTTATGGCCGCATTCCTGGCAGCTGCAGTTCGTCTGGCAGTGCCACTTATGTACGGTGGAATCGGAGAAACCATAGCAGAGAAATCCGGTATCCTGAATATTGGCATGGAGGGTGTAATGCTCAGCGGAGCTTTCTTTTCCTTTGCAGGGGCCTGGTACTCCGGAAACCTGTTTGTGGGCCTTCTGTGCGGTATGCTTGGCGGTCTTGTGGTCAGCCTGCTTCACGGACTTCTTTCCATCACACTGATCCAGAACCAGTCTGTTTCCGGTCTTGCCATCAACATGCTTATGCTTGGTGTGACCAGCTTTTTATTTAAACTGATGTCAAATGGACAGGGCTATCAGCAGATCGAGACCTTTCCCAATCTTGCAATCCCGGGACTGTCCAGGATCCCGCTGATCGGAGATGCGTTTTTTAACTGTGATTTTCTCACCTATACACTTTATTTTCTTCTGACCCTGACCTGGATCTTCTATAAAAAGACAAACCTGGGCCTGTCCTTTGTAGCAGTAGGAGAGCATCCCCAGGCAGCAGAATCAGCTGGTATCCAGGTGAAAAAATACCGCTGGATCGTCATGGTGTTGAATGGCCTTCTGGGCGGAATCGGCGGAGCATATCTGGTGCTGGTACAGCTTGGCGTATTTACGGAAAACATGATCTCTGGCCGTGGATACATTGCACTTGCGACAGTTATCCTTGGCCGTTACACCCCATTTGGAATGTTTGGGGCGGCTCTGTTATTCGGCGCAGCCAATGCCCTGCAGATCCGTCTTCAGACCATTGGAGTTTCCATTTCCCCGTTCCTTCTGGCTATTTTGCCTTATGCCCTGACGCTGATCGCCATGCTTGGTGCAGCCGGAAAGATCAGTGAGCCGGAGGCTCTCAGTAAGCCATATGTGAAAGGTGCCAGATAGGAGAGGCCTATGGGAAACAAAGAATATCTGAATGTAAATGAACTGGCGACGCTGTTCGGGCTGAATGTACAGACATTGCATTATTACGACAAGATCGGGATCCTCAAGCCCAGCTACCGGGATCCGAAAAACGGTTATCGGAAATATCGTTTCGATCAGACCTATAAGCTGGCTTCCATCCGCTATATGCGAAAGCTGGGGTATTCCATTGACGCTGTGCGGGATTTTCAGGATACCAAAAGCCCGGATGAGGCACTGAAAAGGCTGAAGGAGCGTTCCGCAGCCATTCATGCCCAGTGGGAGGAGATGATGCGGATCGATGATGCAATTCTGCGCAAGATCCAGTTTATTGAGGATTCCAAGGATGGAATTGACTACGAGAATTTTCAGATCGTGAAATATCCGGAGCGGAAGTATATTCCTATTGGAGCAGAGGATGAGATTTATACAGGTGAATCCTTTTATTTCTACCCGACGATCGTTTTTTACGGGGAAAAAAGCAAGGAATTTGGTGCACTTCTCACCGATGATATTCCGGAGGAAAACGTGGAGATCCGTACAATTCCGGCAGGAACTTATGTGGTAGGATATCACAGGGAAGCATACGAGCAGATTCAGGACAGCTTTAAAAGGATCAAGGAATGGGGACAGGACCTGAACCTTGAGGATACCATTCTGGCTGTGAATATCATTGACCAGTTTGTGGAGCAGAACAATGACAATTATGCGACCAGGCTCGAGATCCGGATCGCAGATGAGAAATAAGGAGCGGCCGGACTATTGACGGCAATTCCTTAAGAGTATAGCGCAAAAGAAAAATGCAAGGTTAAGAAGGCGAGGGACAATAAATGGCAGTAAAGATTTATCACGGAGACATTTTATTTACTCCGGCAGCGGACCATTTGGAGATACACGAAAACAGCTATATCATTGTGGAAGATGGTGTTGTTTCACAGATCTGCGAAAAAGTTCCGGAGCAGTATCAGGGGGCTGAGGTTGTGGATTATGGCGACAAGCTGATCATTCCGGCTTTTTCCGATCTTCATGTACACGGAGCCCAGTATGTGCAGCGTGGAATCGGTATGGACTGCCTGCTTTCTGACTGGCTGAATAATTATACATTTCCACAGGAATCCCGTTTCCAGAATATGGAATATGCGAAAAACTGCTATGATGCATTTGTGGACGATATGCTTCGCCATGGTACCTTCCATGCCAACGTGTTTGCCACCATTCACCGGGAGGCCACCGATTATCTCTTTGGCAGAATGGAAGAGAAGGGCATGTACGGTTATGTGGGAAAAGTGAACATGGATTGTAATTCTCCAGAATTTCTTATTGAGGATACACAGGAATCTTTGCGGGAGACGGAAAAATATCTGGCGGAGCATGAGGGCAGCAAAAAGGTGAAAACCATTCTGGCTCCTCGTTTTGCCCCTACCTGCACCAAGACTCTGATCGATGGGCTGGGAAAACTGGCTGCCAAATACCATTGTGGCGTGCATACCCATCTGGTGGAATCTATCTGGGAAGCGCAGGAGGCTTTAAAGCTGTTTCCCGGTTACGGTTCTGATGCGGAGATTTACGAGCGTGCAGGTCTGATGGACAATGGACCGTCTATTTTTGCCCACGTTATTTTTCCTTCAGAGGAAGATAAGCGGATTCTGAAAAAGCATGGAAGTCTTTCTGTTCATTGTCCGGATGCTACTGTGAATATTATTGCAGGGATTATGCCGTTGCAGCATATGGCGGCTGAAGGAATGAAGATTGCGATCGGTTCTGACATCGCCGGCGGTCATGGGATTGCCGTTTACCGTCAGGTGGCAAGAGCGGTGCAGCTGTCCAAGCTGAAAGAATTCTACGAGTCTGACCAGAGTAAGACGATCACGATCACACAGGCTTTCTATTATGGAACAAAAGAGGCGGGAAGTGTATTCGGCAAGGTGGGTTCCTTCGAGAAAGGCTATGCATTCAACGCTCTCGTGATCGACAACATGGAAGATCCCTGGACCAAAATGACCGCGGAGGAGAAGCTGGAACGCTTCTGTTATATTGGAGATGATAGGAATATTAAGGCGAGATATATTGATGGGGAGTTGTTGAAGGGAGAGTTTTAGGGGATTGCTATTTTGTGGGGTAAAATCGCGTCCGGGGAACCAGCACACAAAATAGCAAAAAATTCAGTTGCCACCTTGACAGTTCTGCGCGAAATGCATATAATAAAACTCTAGCGAAAGCATAATTACACAAACTTCGTCTGCGTACCAGCATACCTATTATACATGATTAGGGCTTGTACTGGTTTCGACGGGGGTTTTGAAGTTGTGGAAGCCATCCGCAGTCTCCCGAACTGCGTAATAACGGGAAATTCTAAATATAAACGCTGACGATCAGTTAGTAATGGCAGCCTAAGTGCTGCCCGTCAGTCCTGTTGCACTCACACTTCAGGAGTCTGGCGTCGACCTTGTGAGAAACCTTGCCGGGTAAGCTTTGCCCCGGTAGATGTATCATGAAGCTACTGAAGCAGTAAGCCTGTCGGTGGGCGTGCTGTGGAGGGAATGTTAATACAGCGACTGTGATGGGAGATGCCGCAAGGGATAGACTTTCGGACGCGGGTTCAATTCCCGCCAGGTCCATAGTAAAAACGTCGTATTTACGGCGTTTTTTCTTTTTTATGTTGCATTTCGTGTTGCATAGATGCGAATTTATTTTATCTGTAAATTCTTTTGGTTCATTATTGATTACATTTCTGTATATAGCTTTTGCGCCCCATAGATAAGCCAAGATTATGTGAAAAAATGTTGGGGGTTTCCCTTTATAACTGTTAATTTCCAAACAATTGTTGAAAAGAATTTCCAATTCTTATATAATAACAGAAAGCAAACTCTCAGAACCTGATTTATTCGATTCTGAGCAGCAAAAGGAGGAAATCATATGGAAAAGAAAACCCGAATCTGGAAAAAACTTGCCGTTGTATTGATGACCGTATTTTCCCTGTCCCTGTTATCCCCTGAGGTGGCAGCGAACCTTGGAACCATGCAGACTGTACAGGCTGCCGTGAAGCTGAACGTCAAGACCGTGAAGCTTGTAAAGGGCCAGAAGAAAACCTTGAAAGTCACCGGCACCAAAAAGAAAGTAAAATGGTCCAGCAGTAAGAAATCAGTTGCAGCAGTCTCCTCAGCAGGAGTTGTCACCGCAAAGAAAAAAGGCTCCGCAGTGATCACCGCCAAAGTTGGAAATAAGAAATACACCTGTAAGGTAGCTGTTGAGGCACCGAAGCTGAACCAGACTTCTGTCACTCTGAATGCAAAGAAAACATACCAGTTAAAGCTGACCGGTACAACCCAGAAACCGAAGTGGACAAGCAGCAACAAATCTGTAGCCACAGTAAGC
This sequence comes from Blautia sp. Sow4_E7, assembly GCF_052116245.1. Classification (NCBI taxonomy): domain Bacteria; kingdom Bacillati; phylum Bacillota; class Clostridia; order Lachnospirales; family Lachnospiraceae; genus Blautia; species Blautia sp. Sow4_E7. The sequence continues at coordinate 56,066 of NZ_JBQKLL010000017.1, read as the reverse complement.
AGCAAAGGTAAAGTTACCGCAAAAAGTGCTGGAACAGCAACCATCACAGCAGCTGTTGGCGGCGTGAAATTTAACTGCAAAGTTACCGTGAAAGGAAACACAACCACGAATACCTCCACAACTGGTTTTAAGAAGCTGATCACGTATATCCAGAATAAAGGTGATACCAACAGCAGTGGAAATAAATTTATCAATATAACAGATTATGATTCCGAAACCACTATGAGTGTAAATGCTGGTATTATCTACGATGCATCCAAGGATCAGCTGGATCTGGTTCTGGTTACCGAGATGAGCAGCAACTCATCCAGAACTGCATCCCAGGTTACAATTTCCCGGGCTTCAACCAGTGCACCTGTTTATTATGCATTTGTATTTGATACCCAGGGTGTGGAAGGTGCCGTAGAACTGAAATCCACCATTAATATGAAAACATACACAGACGGTACCAACCTGTCCTTCCAGAAAATTTCAGATACCACAAATTCTTCCGCAGCAGATCTGAATAAGCTTGGAAATGCATATCTTCGTCTTGGTTTTGCATGCTGGCAGGAACTTCTGAAACAGGGACCGAAGATGACTCTGAAAGATATTGGATTTGCCGCATATAAATAGTAAATGCAATATTAAAAAACATATAAATAGAACAAAAGAAAAGGATACACCCTTTTATGAACAGCTTATTTTATTTCGAAATACTTTTGTGAAAATAAGCTGGTAAGGGATGTATCCTTTTGTTCTATTCTCTTTGGCAGCGTACCGAAGTATATGCTTGCAGTATGCTCTTAGCGTGGCTCAGAAGGGAAAATTGTTATTCTTCAAATTCCGCAATCACCACATATCCGCTAAGGGGAGCCTTCTCCACACTGACAATCGTGCCTTCTTTCGCCTTGATTCTCCGTGAGTTCGGATAACAGCCGGACATGGCTACGGCTGGCTCAATGATGTAGCTATAATTCATATAAGACTGATATTCTGTGATCTGAACCTTATCACCTGGCTTCACCAGTCCCGGGCGCTCCATTTTAAAACTTTCCTGACGCATGAAAATTCCCTCTTTCTAAATGTGCTATATGTTACTGACCGAAGCGTGACCAGTAACTATTATATTTACGCGGGCAAAATCAGCTCTCCCGGTTTTGCCTCGCTTCTGCAAATCAGATGCTTGTCTGATTTCTGTCACTGTTCTTAGAATACCACAAAAATGTAAAAAAGTCATCTGTGAAAAGGTTGTGAAAGCAGCGTGAAATATAGTATAATATTGAAATCAAAAACTGGAGCCTTTTTCAAACATGCTCTAGTGAAAGGAGCAATTTCATGCCATCTGACCGTACCCGCGAACTCTATAAAGCTTTACAGGAAAAAGGTTACCCGGATAAATTTTGCCGGGAAATTGCATATAAATATATGACTACAGATTATACTGCCACGCGCATGCTTGGATATCTTTACCGTGTTACAAGTCCGAGAATGGAAGACGTGGCAGATGAAATGCTTGCTATTTTAAGCGACCGCAATGCCATTATGGAAAAGAAAGCGTCAGAACACGCCCAGGCCACCATTAATGATGTTTATGAAAATGGTTTGTAGAAGAAACGTAATCCGAAGCTTTTGCTCATGTTCTGATCTTTTACATCTTTTAAGCTTTAGATCTTATATATAAAAATTTTGTGAATGCAGAAAAATACAGCCCGACGTTCACAAAATCATCATACTCGTCTGGTACTATAACCATAAAATTACAGATCACAATTACGGATCAGACAGGAAAGCCAAGACGCTTCAGAGAAAATCCGTTTAGGGAAAATAAGGAGGAAGAGATATGGATGCATTAAAAATCCTTGTAGTGGACGACGAAAGCCGAATGAGAAAGCTTGTAAAAGACTTTTTGACCAAAAAGAATTTCCAGGTTCTGGAAGCCGGAGATGGCGAGGAGGCCATGGATATTTTTTATAAAGAAAAGGATATCGCACTGATCATCCTGGATGTTATGATGCCGAAAATGGACGGCTGGGAAGTATGCCGTGAGGTGCGCAAGAATTCCAAAGTGCCCATCATCATGCTGACCGCAAGAGGAGATGAAAGAGACGAGCTCCTTGGTTTTGACCTGGGTGTGGACGAGTACATATCCAAGCCATTCAGCCCGAAGATCCTGGTTGCAAGAGTAGAAGCCATCCTTCGCCGTACCGGTCAGGCCGGAGCCGAAGATGTGCTCAGTGCAGGCGGTATTGTGATCGACAAGGCAGCCCATCTTGCGACCGTAGACGAGAAGCCAATGGATCTCAGCTTTAAAGAATTCGAACTCCTCACCTATTTCCTGGAAAATCAGGGAATCGCTCTTTCCAGAGAGAAGATCCTCAATTCGGTATGGAATTATGACTACTTCGGAGATGCCAGAACCATTGATACCCATGTGAAGAAGCTGAGAAGCAAAATGGGAGACAAAGGGGAATATATAAAAACCGTATGGGGAATGGGCTATAAGTTTGAGGTGGAATGATGAAGAAGCCAAAGAAAATCCGCTCCATAAAGCACCAGATCACCTTTACCTTTATTGGGCTTCTTTTCCTGTCCATCCTTACCATGTTTGTGATCAACGGCGTTTTTCTGGAGAAATATTATGTGTCCAAGAAAACAGACACTCTTCTGGATGCAAAAGATGTTTTAAGTCAAATTGATGCAGATTCCATGACAGATGACGATGGGGAAAGTGAGCAGGCAGATCTGCCATCGGAGCTGATTCAGGCAAGCTCCCGGAATAATCTGACCTGGGTTCTGATCAATGAGGACAATACTAAGTATCTCTGCTGGCCAGAGAATGAGGACCAGCTCCGCAGCAAGCTTTTCTTCGGTTATGCCAGTGACCTGGATATGGACAACGGCAAGGGCAAGATCCTGAAAGAAACCGATAACTGCGTAGTCCAGCAGGTACACGACCGTTTCGTAGGAATGGATTACGTAGAATGCTGGGGCAAATTTGACAACGGCAATTATTTCCTGATCAGAAGCCCGTTGGAGAGCATTCGTGAAAGTGCAGATATTTCCAATAAATTTTATTTCTTTGTAGGAATTATCATTATTGTGATAAGTGGAATGTGCATTATGGCAGTCACCAGAAGGCTGACAAGACCGATCTCCGAGCTAACCGAGCTGACCAGCAAGATGACAAATCTTGATTTTGAGGCCAGATATAAGAGTAAAGCTGGCAACGAAATTGATGTACTTGGTGAAAATTTCAACAAAATGTCCAGCCAGCTGGAACAGACCATTTCCGAGCTGAAATCTGCGAACAACGAATTGCAGAAAGATATTGAAAATAAGGTGAAGATCGATGAGATGCGAAAGGAATTCCTGGATAATGTTTCCCATGAACTGAAAACTCCAATCGCACTTGTGCAGGGATATGCAGAAGGCCTGAAGGAGAACATCAACGATGATCCGGAGAGCATGGATTTCTATTGTGATGTCATTATCGACGAAGCTTCCAAGATGAACAAGCTGGTGAAGAATCTTCTTACCCTGAACCAGCTGGAATCTGGAAAAGATGCAGCTGTTATGGAGCGGTTTGACCTGACAGCGTTGATCAAAGGTGTCCTTTCCACTATGGACATTATGATCAAGCAGAAGGAAGCCCGGGTGATCTTTAATGAGACCGAGCCTCTTTATGTATGGGCAGATGAGTTTAAGACAGAAGAGGTTGTGACCAACTATGTAAGCAATGCCCTGCATCATCTGGATGGGGAAAAGATCGTGGAGATCAAAGTCCAGAAGCAGGAGGACAGAGTAAAAGTAACCGTATTTAACACCGGAACCCCGATCCCGGAGGCTGACCTTCCAAATCTGTGGAACAAGTTTTACAAGGTAGACAAAGCCCGTACAAGAGAGTACGGCGGCAGTGGAATCGGACTTTCCATTGTAAAGGCCATTATGGAAGGCATGAACCAGCAGTACGGTGTGCAGAATTTTGACAATGGTGTGGAGTTCTGGTTTACGCTGGACCGGAAGTAAGGCGCAGAGAATTTTTTTGGCAAAGGAAAGGTTGCTGGAAAAAAGACGATAATTGTAATTTTTCATAAAAAAATCAGTGCTAATCAGGCAAGACAGTACAAACTAACAAAACAGGCGGCAGCAGGGAATTAGCTCTTTGCAACCGCCTGTTTTTGCGTTATACTGTAAGAATGTGAAGCCATATATTCAAAGAATATTATGGTAGTAAGAAAGATGGATGGATAAAGGATTCGCATAATGACAGAAACGTGCTGTGCATAGGATGCGCGGTATAAAATACAGACAACAGGAGGAGTCCGAATGATTGGAATTATCGACTACGACGCAGGTAATATAAAGAGTGTGGAAAAAGCCCTTCATTATCTTGGAGAGGAAACTGTTGTTTCCAGGAATCCCCAGATACTATTGAGTGCGGATAAGGTAATACTTCCAGGTGTTGGAAGCTTTGGAGACGCTATGCATAATCTGAATAAATTCGGACTTGTCCCTGTGATCAAAGAGATCGCAGGGAAGGGAACGCCGTTCCTTGGGATCTGCCTGGGACTGCAGCTGCTTTTTGAGTCCAGCGATGAGACTCCAGGAGTGGAGGGGCTTGGCCTTCTGAAAGGTAAGATCGTGAAGATTCCCCCGGCTCCCGGGCTTAAGATCCCACACATGGGCTGGAATTCCCTTCACCTTCAGAACGACGGGCGTCTGTTTAAAGGAATCCCGGAAGAAACCTATGTCTATTTTGTCCATTCCTATTATCTTCAGGCAGAAGAGCCAGAAATCGTGAAAGCGACTACAGAATATGGTGTTACCATTCATGCCTCCGTTGAAAAAGACAACCTGTTCGCCTGCCAGTTCCACCCGGAGAAGAGCAGCAAATACGGGCTGAAAATACTGGAGAACTTTGCAAAGCTTGGGAAGGAGGCATAATCATGTTTACAAAACGAATTATTCCCTGTCTGGATGTGAATAACGGTCGTGTGGTGAAAGGCGTCAATTTCGTGGACCTGAAAGACGCTGGAGATCCGGTTGAGATTGCTAAGGCCTATGACGCTGCAGGAGCAGACGAAGTGGTATTTCTTGACATTACCGCCTCCTGTGAACAGCGTGATACTGTAGTTGATATGGTTCGAAAAGTAGCAGCCAACGTATTCATTCCTTTTACAGTGGGCGGCGGAATCCGCACGGTAGATGATTTCAAAAAGCTTCTTCGTGAGGGCGCCGACAAGATCTCTGTAAACTCTGCAGCCATCGACCGTCCGGAGCTGATCCGCGAGGCAGCAGACAAATTCGGCAGCCAGTGCGTAGTTGTTGCCATTGATGCAAAACGCCGCCCTGACGGTGGCTGGAACATCTATAAACATGGCGGCCGCCTGGACACAGGTATTGACGCCATTGAATGGGCGAAGAAAGTGGAAGCCCTTGGAGCGGGAGAAATCCTTCTGACCAGCATGGACTGCGACGGTACAAAAGCCGGCTACGACATCCCCTTAACCCGCGCCGTATCCGCTGCTGTATCCATCCCCGTCATCGCCTCCGGCGGTGCCGGCACCCTGGAACACTTCTACGAAGGCCTCACCGCCGGCGGCGCCGACGCCGTCCTCGCAGCATCCCTGTTCCACTACAAAGAACTGGAAATTAGTCAAGTAAAGGATTATTTGGCAGAAAAGGGAGTTCCGGTACGAAGATAAAATAGTAAAATACAAAAGATGAGGTGACATTTAAAATGGGTCAGATATCAGGAGACTGGCAGGCAGCGCTGAAGAATGAATTTCATCAGCCCTACTACGCCAAACTATATAAAACAGTAATGGAAGAATACCGCACCAAGAAGATCTTCCCCCCGCCCCAGGACATGTTCAACGCCTTCGAATACACACCCCTGAACGATGTAAAAGTTGTAATCCTGGGCCAGGACCCCTACCATAACGACGGTCAGGCCAACGGCCTCTGCTTCTCCGTAAGAGAAGACGTAGACATCCCGCCGTCCCTGGTAAACATTTACAAAGAACTTCACAGTGATCTTGGCTGCTACATCCCAGACAATGGCTGTCTGGAAAAATGGGCAAAACAGGGCGTATTCCTTTTGAACACTGTACTCACCGTCCGTGCACACCAGGCATTCTCCCACAGAGGAATCGGCTGGGAACAATTCACAGACGCCGTTATTCAGACCCTGAATGAACAAGACCGCCCAATCGTATACCTTCTCTGGGGAAGACCTGCCCAGATGAAAAAAGCAATGCTGAACAATCCGAAGCAGTTGGTACTCACCGCTGCACATCCAAGCCCGCTGTCTGCGTCAAGAGGATTTTTCGGATGCAGGCACTTTAGCCAGACCAATGAATTTCTGGAGAAAAACGGGCTTGCCCCCATTGACTGGCAAATTGAAAATATAAAAAAGGAACAATAAGAAATGGGGAAAAAGAACGATAACACACTTGTAAAAAATGCATCCTTCCTGATGATCGCAGCATTGATCTCCAAGATCATCGGAATGCTCTATAAAAGTCCGCTTTCCAACACCCTTGGAAACAGCAGTATGGGCCTTTTCAATTATGCCCAGAACGTATACTTCATCCTGCTGATGATCGCCTCCTTCAGTATTCCGCAGGCGGTATCCAAGATCATGGCGGAAAAGCTGGCATTTAAGCGCTATAGAGATGCCCAGAAGGTATTCCACTGCGCACTTTTGTATGTAATCATAATGGGAGGTGTGGTGGCACTTTTCTGTCTCTTTGGCTCTTCCATTCTGGTACCGGAATCCATGTCCGGCGCACGCCTTGCCCTGAAAATGCTGGCGCCGACCATCTTCCTTTCCGGAATTCTGGGAACCTTCCGAGGCTACTTCCAGGCATATCGAAATATGCTTCCCACCTCACTGTCCCAGATCGTGGAGCAGTGCTTCGTAGCAGTTTTTGCAATCCTGATGTCTACAGTCATGCTGAATAAGTTCAGCGGTGCAGAGGAATCTGTGCGAAACGCCTGGGGCGCTGCCGGAGCCACAATGGGAACCGGAGCCGGAGTTGCATCTGCATTACTTTTCATGCTTTTCGTATACTGGGTAAACCGTAAAAACATCAAAAAGAGACTGGCTCGTGACACCCATTCACGGGATGAGGCTACCAGTGAAGTAATGAAAAATATTGTCCTCATTGTAATGCCGATCATACTCAGTTCTTCTATTTATAATGTAAATGGTTTTATCAACAGTTACATGTATTCCGGCATCCAGGGATTCAAGGGTATCGATCATGATACCATCACAAGCCTTTATGCAGAATATGGTTACTATATGACCTTGATCAACATTCCGCTGACTCTTGCAAGCACAGCACCTACTTCCATGATCCCGGAGGTTTCTGCCCAGTATGCCAAGAGGGATATGGACAGCGCAAGAGATAAGATCGACCGCGCTACCTGGATCAGCATGTTTATTTCCATCCCTTGTGCAGTAGGTCTGGCGGTTCTGGCAGGCCCCATCACCCGCCTTCTTTTCCCAAGAACAGAGGGTGCAGCAGCCCAGCTGATGATGCTTGGTGTGATTACCATTATCCTCAATGGAAACTCCAACATTTCCAATGGTGTACTTCAGGGAATCGGCAAGCCGAACATCCCGATGATCAATGCAGCCATTGCCCTGGTTGTGGACGTAGTTGCTATGGCAATCCTGCTTTTTGCAACAGATCTTGGCGTTTATGCCATTGTAGTGGCAATGATCATCTATGCAGTGGTAATGTGTCTCTTAAATGAGCGCGCCATGAAGCAGTACATGCAGTATAAGAATCCATGGAGAAGTGCATACCTGAATCCGCTTCTGGCTTCTGTGCCTATGGCAGTAGTAGCAGGCTTTTCCTACTACGGAATCTACAAATTGATCCATTCCAACTTTATCAGTCTTGGAATTGCAGTAGTTCTGGGCGTAATCATCTACTTCATTGTTTACCTTGCTGTAAGCAAGCCATCCGATGAACAATTTGCCATGATGCCAGGCGGCGCTTATTTGAAGAAAATTGCTGGAAAACTGCCATTCTAAAAATGCAAGAAAATAATTTTAAAGATAGGGTATATTGATTTTTTGATGTGCATATGCTATAATGCCGTTAGGCAAAAGGAAATGATATATTCAATGTAAGGCAAAAGCCCTCAGAGTTGCAGCTCTGAGGGCTTTCTTTTTGCATTTTTTCGGAATACTAACCGAGGCTAGTTGCTGTTATTTATCACTGTCTAACCATTTGATGATGTAGTGGCAGGCTCCACCAGCCGCAACAGCGATTATAAAGGAAATGATATTGTTCAATGTATGCACCCCCTTTCTGTTGCCAGTCTGGGGCAGCAACACATTAAGTATATCATGTCCATTTACAAAAAGAAATAAAATGTTACTAAAAATTTACGCGTTTTTTTCTTCCTCCGCCTTCAAATTCTTCTGCGCAGTAGAAAGCATCAATTTAATTCGGTTCAGCTGGTTAACTTCACTTGCACCCGGGTCGTAGTCGATGGCTGCAATATTCGCCTTCGGATACTGACGGCGGATCTCTTTGATAACACCCTTACCAACAATGTGGTTCGGCAGGCAGCCAAATGGCTGGATACAAACAATATTCGGAACGTCATCATGGATCAGCTCCATCATTTCACCGGTCAGGAACCAGCCTTCACCAGTCTGGTTACCCTCGGAAACAATCGGTCTTGCCATCTTTGCCAGATTACGGATATCCGCAGTGGGATGGAAGTGACGGCTCTCTGCAAGTGCCTCATTTGCAGTCTTACGAACCCAGTCAATGGCTTTAATACCCATATTTCCAAGGAACGCCTTAGATTTCTTGAATCCAAGATTCTCAACCTTGAAGTTCTGGTTGTAGAAGCAGTAGGACATAAAGTCGATCAGATCCGGAACAACCGGCTCAGCGCCTTCCGCCTCCAGAAGCTCTGCAAGATGGTTGTTTGCAGCCGGAAGGAACTTAACCAAAATCTCACCTACAATACCAACACGAGGCTTCTTTTCATCGCTGATCGGAATGGTATCAAAATCATGCACCATTTCCCGGCACATTTTCTTAAACTGGCTGTGGCTTAAGGAACTTCCGGAAACAAATGCGATCACACGTTTTTCCCAGATCTTATACTTGCGGTTTACAATACCTTTCTCCAGCTCGTATGGACGCATACGGTAAATACACTTCATCAGGATATCCCCAAATACAGCCGCATACACAACTGCCTTCACAAGTGGAAGGGTAAGCTTAAATCCAGGATTGCTCTCCAGACCGCTTAAGTTAATGGAAATAACCGGAACCTGCTCCATTCCAGCCTTCTTAAGGGCACGGCGGATAAAGGCAATATAGTTGGAAGCACGACATCCACCGCCAGTCTGGGACATGACAACAGCCGTCTTATTCAGGTCGTATTTGCCTGACAAAAGGGCGTCCATGATCTGTCCAACAACGATCAGGGAAGGATAACATGCATCATTGTTTACATATTTCAGACCTACATCAACGGCATGCTTATTATCATTTGGAAGAACCTCCAGATGATAGCCGTTTGCATTAAAGGCAGCTTCCAGAAGAGAGAAGTGCACTGGTGACATCTGCGGGCAGAGGATGGTGTAATCCTTTCGCATTTCCTTGGTGAACACAACCTTTTCAATAGAAGATGGTTTAATGTCACGGATCTTCTTCTGGGCATCCTTTGCACGAAGGGCGGCAAGAAGAGATCTGACACGGATCCTTGCTGCACCAAGGTTGTTTACCTCGTCAATCTTCAGACAGGTGTAAATCTTGCCGCTGCCATCCAGGATCTCGTAAACCTCATCTGTGGTGACCGCGTCAAGTCCGCAGCCAAAGGAGTTCAGCTGGATCAGATCCAGATCGTCTCGTGTTTTGACAAAGTTTGCGGCTGCGTACAGTCTGGAATGGTACATCCACTGGTCATTGACACGGATGGGCCGTTCAACCGGTACCAGATGGGAAACAGAATCTTCAGTGAGGACTGCCACTCCGTAGCTGTTGATCAGATCCGGGATACCATGATGGATCTCCGGGTCAATGTGGTAAGGACGTCCTGCAAGCACAATACCTCTGAGGCCGGTTTCCTTCAGATACTGAAGGGTTTCCTCGCCTTTTTTCTCAATGTCTTTATGTACGGCAGCCATTTCATCCCATGCCTTGTGAGCAGCTGCTTTCACTTCAGCAGCCGGGAGATCCGGGAAAATCTCGGTGAGCCGTTTGGTAACGATCTCCTCAGAGGTCAGGGCCAGGAACGGGTTCATAAAGGTAATGGACGGATCGTGAAGCTCGTCCACATTGTTCTTAATGTTCTCCGCATAAGAGGTAACGATCGGGCAGTTGTAATGGTTAACTGCATCCGGGAACTCGTTTCTTTCGTAAGGAATACAGGGGTAGAAAATAAACTTCACACCGTTTCGAAGCAGCCAGGTCACATGTCCGTGGGCAAGCTTGGCCGGATAACACTCGGATTCACTTGGAATAGACTCAATACCCAGCTCATAAATCTTTCTGGTAGAGGTAGGAGAAAGCACTACCTGATATTTCAGCTCTGTAAAGAAGGTGTACCAGAAAGGATAGTTCTCAAACATATTCAGAACTCGGGGAATGCCAACTTTTCCTCGTGTGGCCTTATCCGGAGAAAGAGGCTCGTAGGAGAAAAGCCGTTTGTACTTATATTCGTAAAGGTTCGGGATATGATCCTTATTCTTCTCCTTACCAATACCGCGCTCACAGCGGTTGCCGCTTACAAACTGGCGTCCGCCGGTGAATTTGTTGATGGTAAGACGGCAGTTGTTGGTACATCCGTGACAGTTCGCCATGGAGGTGGTGTATTTCAGCTCATTGATCTTGTCAATGGAAAGCATGGTAGTCTCACGGCCTTCTGCGTGGTAGCGCTCCTTGGCAATGAGGGCAGCACCGAAGGCACCCATGATTCCGGCAATGTCAGGACGAATGGCTTCACAGCCTGCAATTCGCTCAAAGCTTCGAAGAACACCGTCGTTGTAGAAGGTTCCGCCCTGTACTACAATGTGACGACCCAGCTCTTTGGCATCGGAAACCTTGATAACCTTGTAAAGGGCGTTCTTGATAACGGAGTATGCAAGACCTGCAGAAATATCAGCTACGGAAGCGCCTTCCTTCTGGGCCTGCTTTACCTTGGAGTTCATAAATACGGTACATCTTGTTCCAAGATCGATAGGATGCTCTGCAAAAAGAGCTGCCTTGGCGAAATCCTGTACGGAGTAGTTCAGAGACTTGGCGAATGTCTCAATAAAGGAACCGCATCCAGAGGAACATGCCTCGTTCAGCTGTACGCTGTCTACGGTCTGGTTGCGGATCTTGATACATTTCATATCCTGGCCGCCGATATCTACGATACAGTCAACCTCCGGATCAAAGAAAGCTGCTGCATAGTAATGGGAAACGGTCTCAACCTCGCCCTCATCCAGCAGCAGGGCAGCTTTCATCAGTGCCTCGCCGTAACCTGTGGAACAGGAAAAAGCAATGTGGGCATCCTCAGGAAGAATGCTGTAGATCTCCTGAATGGAACGAATGGCAGTCTTAAGAGGGCTTCCGTTATTATTGCTGTAGAAGGAGTAAAGCAGGGTTCCGTCCTCGCCTACAAGAGCAGTCTTGGTAGTGGTGGAACCTGCATCGATTCCCAGATAGCAGTTGCCGTGGTACTGGGAAAGATCGCCCTTCTTTACCTGGTAAGCACTCTGACGCCTGTTAAATGCCTCATAGTCCTCCTCTGTAGCAAAAAGAGGCTCCATACGCTCTACCTCGAAGTCCAGCTTAATGGAATTCTTCAGGCGGTTTGTCATATCCGTAAGAGAAACAGTGACTTCATCCTTGGCATTCATGGCAGAACCCATGGCTGCGAAAAGATGGGAATTCTCCGGTGTGATGGCGTGCTCGTCATCCAGCTTCAGGGTACGGATAAAGGCTGCCTTCAGCTGATCCAGGAAGTGAAGGGGACCGCCAAGGAAAGCAACATGTCCGCGGATCGGTTTACCGCAGGCAAGACCGGAAATGGTCTGGTTTACAACAGCCTGGAAAATGGAAGCGGAAAGGTCTTCCTTGGTAGCACCGTCGTTGATCAGGGGCTGGATATCTGTCTTGGCAAATACGCCGCAGCGGGCTGCGATTGGGTAAAGGGCCTTGTAATTCTTCGCATATTCATTCAGTCCGGTGGCGTCTGTCTGAAGCAGGGATGCCATCTGGTCAATGAAGGAACCGGTACCGCCTGCACAGATACCATTCATACGCTGCTCAATATTGCCGCCTTCGAAGTAGATGATCTTGGCATCCTCGCCGCCAAGCTCGATGGCTACGTCTGTCTGGGGTGCGATCTTCTGAAGGGAAGTGGACACTGCAATAACCTCCTGGACAAAAGGTACGCCCAGGTGATTGGCAAGGGTAAGTCCGCCGGATCCTGTGATCACCGGATGAAGGGTAAGCTCTCCAAGTTTCCCATAGGCCTTTTCCAAAAGCTCAGCCAGGGTCTCCTGAATGTTGGCGAAATGACGCTGGTAATCTGCGAAAAGCAGGGTGTCGTTTTCGTCAAGTATTGCAATTTTGACAGTGGTAGAACCAATGTCAATTCCTAATGTGTATTTATTGCTCATGTAAAAAATATGCCTCCTCGTTTGTGTACATGCTGTTTGTGCCATGTGCGTGGGACAAAAAATATCCCCAAACTTTCTTATTTATATATGTTAATGTTTCAGTGAAGATATTCCGTAATATTATACGATAAGGGAGCTTAAATGGCAATGTAAAAGTTTAACAAGGATTCTTCTTGCAAGTGTTGAATTTTCAGTGATTTCGGGCTATAATATATAAAGTTTTCTGCCATGGTTTTACACTCTTTCGTAAGTGTAAAACAAAAGATGAAGGAAAGAAATTTTTTGAAAATCAACATTTCAAATCGAGAAAGGATTCACATATGGCAAAATATACACTTATGAAAACAGAAGGCCGCGCCAAGCGTGCCCAGTTTGAAACTGTACATGGAACCATCCAGACGCCTGTGTTCATGAACGTGGGAACGGTTGGTGCCATCAAGGGTGCGGTATCTACCATGGATCTGAAGGATATCGGAACCCAGGTGCAGCTTTCCAATACCTATCATCTCCATGTAAGAACAGGAGACAAGCTGATCAAGGAGTTTGGCGGCCTTCACAAATTTATGGTCTGGGACAGACCAATCCTCACCGATTCCGGCGGTTTCCAGGTATTTTCCCTGGCTGGCCTTCGCAAGATCAAGGAAGAGGGCGTTTATTTCCAGTCTCACATTGATGGTCACAAGATCTTCATGGGACCGGAGGAGAGCATGCAGATCCAGTCCAATCTTGGATCCACCATTGCTATGGCGTTTGACGAATGTCCAAGCAGTGTGGCAAGCAGAGAATATGTGCAGGCTTCTGTAGACCGCACCACCAGATGGCTGGAACGCTGTAAGGCAGAGATGGCCAGACTGAACAGCCTGCCGGACACAGTGAACAAAGAGCAGCTGCTTTTTGGAATCAATCAGGGAGCAATCTACGAGGACATCCGTATTGCACATGCAGATACTATTTCCAAATTAGATCTGGACGGCTACGCAGTTGGCGGTCTGGCAGTAGGGGAGACCCATGAGCAGATGTATCACATTCTGGACGAAGTAGTTCCTCATCTTCCACAGGATAAACCGACCTATCTTATGGGAGTTGGTACTCCGGCAAACATTCTGGAAGGCGTTGCAAGAGGAATTGACTTCTTCGACTGTGTTTACCCAAGCCGTAACGGACGCCACGGACATGTTTACACCAATCACGGCAAACTGAACCTGTTCAATGCCAAGTACGAGCTGGATCCAAAGCCTATCGAGGAAGGCTGCCAGTGCCCGGCCTGCCAGCATTACAGCAGAGCCTACATCCGTCACCTTCTGAAAGCCAAGGAAATGCTGGGAATGCGTCTTTGTGTGCTGCATAACCTGTATTTCTATAACCACTTGATGGAAGAAATCCGGGATGCACTGGATCAGGGCAATTTTGCAGAATATAAGGAAATGCGCCTGGCTGGATTTGAAGAGGGCAAGATAAACAGCAGATATGCGAAATGATAAAATTGCAGCATGTTGCTGTGAAAGTTGTAAACAGCAGGGATTTCTGAAATAAATATAAAAAATAGCAAAACTACTTGAAGAATCGGGCTTTTTTGTGTATAGTATACTATAATGCGCTGGCAATAAAGGCAGAGCGTGAGAGTAAGATACAGGAGGATTAGCAAATGGACGCATCAAGCGGAATGAGTATGGGATTTACCATCGTATGGCTGGTTGTACTTTTCGGTATTATGTATTTTCTGATGATCAGACCTCAGAAGAAAGAGCAGAAGAGAGTACAGGCTATGCTCAGCGATATGGCTGTAGGTGACAGCATTGTAACTACAAGCGGCTTCTACGGTGTCATCATCGACATGACAGAAGAAGATGTGATCGTAGAGTTCGGTAACAACAAGAACTGCCGTATCCCTATGAGAAAACAGGCAATCGCCGAAGTTGAGAAAGCAGAGCAGGCTTCTGCTTAATCTGAAATTATTGAATGTGTAAGTGAAAGAATGGCTTCACCCCATGCGGAGTGAGGCCTTTTCTTTTGTTAAAATATGGCTTACATAGCCAGTTGAACTGCCGGAATTTATCTGACTACTGTATTTTTATACAAAAAACAGCTCGTCCCTGCATAAATCATTTCATATAAGAGGGAAAACGACAGTTTTTTACTTTAATAGGTTGAAATCTGAAAGAAAGTGCGTTATTATAATAACAATTATCCATTGGTGTCAGGCGAGACGTGAGATCCCCCACTGATATCATGAACGAAGGAGAGGAAATTTATTATGAATTACAACATTTCACTGATTCCAGGAGACGGTATCGGTCCTGAAATCGTTGCAGAAGCCAAGAAAGTTCTGGACAAAGTATGCGAGAAATACGGACATACTTTTTCTTATTCAGAAGTCCTTTTAGGCGGAGCTTCCATTGATGTACACGGAGTACCGCTTACAGACGAGGCCATCGCTACAGCGAAAGCTTCTGACGCAGTTCTTATGGGCTCCATCGGCGGAGATGCCAAGACATCCCCATGGTATAAACTGGAGCCATCCAAACGCCCGGAGGCAGGACTTCTTGCTATCCGTAAGGCGCTGAATCTTTTTGCAAACCTTCGCCCTGCATATTTATACAATGAGCTTCGTGCAGCATGCCCGCTCCGCGATGAGATCATCGGAGACGGTTTTGACATGATCATCGTACGTGAGCTTACAGGCGGTCTTTATTTCGGAGAAAGAAAGACAGTAGAAGAGAACGGCGTAAAGAAAGCAATCGATACTCTTTCCTATAATGAAAACGAGATCCGCAGAATTGCCATCAAGGCATTTGATATTGCCATGAAACGCCGCAAGAAAGTAACAAGCGTTGACAAGGCAAACGTTCTGGATTCCTCCAGACTTTGGAGAAAAGTGGTAGAAGAAGTAGCCAAGGATTACCCGGAAGTTACTCTTGAACACATGCTGGTTGACAACTGTGCAATGCAGCTGGTAAGAGATCCGAAGCAGTTCGATGTGATCCTGACGGAGAACATGTTCGGTGATATTCTTTCTGATGAGGCAAGTATGGTTACCGGTTCCATCGGAATGCTTTCCTCTGCAAGCCTGAACGAGACCAAGTTCGGTCTTTACGAGCCAAGCCATGGCTCCGCACCTGATATTGCAGGACAGAATAAGGCAAACCCCATCGCAACTATCCTTTCCGCAGCTATGATGCTTCGTTTCTCATTGGATCTGGATGAGGAAGCAAACGCAGTTGAAGCAGCTGTACAGAAGGTTCTGACTGCCGGATACCGCACAGGTGACATTATGTCTGAGGGCTGTACCCTGGTTGGAACTAAGGAAATGGGCGATTTAATTGCTAAGGAAATCTGATTGCTAAAAGATTGCCGGTCCTTCCACCCACAGTAATGTGATTCGTGAAATGGTCAGTGAACAGTATTTTAAAGCTGTTTAAATTAATTGGTATGAACCATATATCCGGGAAAACAGAAATAAACAAAATGATTTATCAGTCGCGGAAAGTATTTATCCAGGAAAGTGCATGAGTCGGGAAATATCCCTCATCTGCAACTGGATAATTTTTCCGGCTATGAAGTATAAAGGAGATACAAGTTATGAGAAGTGACGCAGTAAAGACAGGCTCACAGCAGGCACCTCACCGTTCCCTGTTTAATGCCCTTGGAATGACAAAAGAAGAAATGGAGCGCCCATTAGTAGGTATTGTTTGTTCCTACAATGAGATCGTACCAGGCCACATGAACCTGGATAAAATCGCACAGGCTGTAAAGCTTGGCGTAGCAATGGCTGGCGGAACCCCGATCATGTTCCCTGCAATCGCTGTCTGTGACGGTATTGCAATGGGACATATCGGTATGAAATATTCCCTTGTAACAAGAGACCTGATCGCAGACTCCACAGAGGCCATGGCACTGGCACACCAGTTTGACGCCCTTGTTATGATCCCCAACTGCGATAAGAACGTACCAGGACTTTTGATGGCAGCAGCTAGAATCAATGTTCCTACCGTATTTGTAAGCGGCGGCCCGATGCTGGCTGGTCACTTAAACGGACACAAGACAAGTCTTTCCAGCATGTTTGAGGCTGTTGGAGCTTACGCAGCAGGCAAACTTACAGAGGAAGGCCTGACAGAGTGCGAGAACAAAACATGTCCAACCTGCGGTTCCTGTTCCGGTATGTACACCGCAAACAGCATGAACTGCCTTACCGAAGTTCTTGGTATGGGACTGAAAGGAAACGGAACTATCCCGGCTGTATATTCTGAGCGTATCCGTCTTGCAAAACATGCAGGAATGCAGGTTATGGAAATGTACCGCCGCAACATCCGTCCAAGAGACATTATGACAAAAGAGGCAATTTTAAATGCCCTCACCGTAGATATGGCACTTGGATGCTCCACAAACAGTATGCTTCATCTTCCGGCAATCGCACATGAGATTGGCTGGGATTTCGATATCAGCTTTGCAAATGAAATCAGTGCAAAGACTCCGAACATCTGTCACCTTGCACCGGCAGGCCCGACCTACATGGAAGACCTGAACGAAGCCGGCGGTGTATACGCAGTTATGAACGAGCTGAACAAGAAGGGACTCCTTCACACAGAGTGCATGACTGTAACAGGCAAGACAGTTGGCGAGAACATCAAGGACTGTGTAAATCTGAATCCGGAAGTCATCCGCCCAATCAACAATCCATACAGCACCACAGGCGGACTTGCTGTACTTCGCGGTAACCTTGCACCAGACGGAAGTGTTGTAAAACGTTCCGCAGTTGTTGCTGAGATGATGGTTCATGAAGGACCTGCAAGAGTCTTTGACTGCGAGGAAGACGCTATCGCAGCCATCAAAGGCGGCAAGATCGTAGAGGGTGATGTTGTTGTCATCCGTTATGAGGGACCAAAAGGCGGCCCTGGAATGAGAGAAATGCTGAACCCGACCTCTGCAATCGCAGGTATGGGACTTGGTTCTTCTGTAGCCCTTATTACAGACGGACGTTTCAGCGGTGCATCCAGAGGAGCTTCCATCGGACATGTTTCACCAGAGGCAGCAGTAGGCGGCCCGATCGCTCTTGTTGAGGAAGGCGATATCATCAGCATCAACATTCCGGAGCTGAAACTGGAACTGAAGGTTTCTGATGAAGAGCTTGCAGCAAGAAAAGCAAAATGGCAGCCAAGAGAGCCGAAGGTTACCACCGGATACCTTGCAAGATATGCAGCAATGGTTACCTCCGGAAACCGCGGTGCGATCCTCGAGGTACCAAAGGCGAAATAATAATACTAGGAGGAAACAAAATTGCAGCTTACAGGAGCGGAGATCATCATAGAATGTTTACTGGAGCAAAGCGTGGATACCGTTTTCGGTTATCCAGGCGGTGCCATCCTGAACGTTTATGACGCCCTTTACCGATATAGTGACAAAATCAAACATGTACTTACTTCCCATGAGCAGGGAGCTTCCCACGCAGCAGACGGCTATGCACGTGCAACCGGCAAAGTCGGCGTGTGTCTGGCAACCTCCGGACCAGGAGCCACCAACCTGGTAACAGGAATTGCCACCGCGTGTATGGACTCTGTTCCTGTGGTAGCAATTACCTGTAACGTTGGAACTGCCCTTCTTGGAAAAGATTCTTTCCAGGAGGTTGATATCGCAGGTATTGTAATGCCTGTGACAAAACACAGCTACATTGTGAAAGATGTAACACAGCTTGCGGACACCATCCGCAAAGCCTTTATCATCGCAAAAAGCGGCCGTCCTGGCCCGGTACTTGTAGACGTACCAAAGGATGTAACCGCAGCAAAATGCGAATATATCCGTCACACCATCACAGCCGTAGAGCCCAAGGTGGACACCATCCGTCCGGAAGATGTAGACACAGCAGCACAGATGATCGCAGCAGCGAAGAAGCCATTTATCTTTGTTGGCGGCGGTGCCGTGATCGCAGATGCATCTGAAGAGGTTCGCGCACTTGCCCATAAGATCCAGGCTCCGGTCTGCGACAGCCTTATGGGAAAAGGTGCTTTTTCCGGAGAAGATGAGCTCTATACCGGCCCGGTTGGAATGCATGGAACAAAGACTTCCAACTACGCAATGTGTGAGTGTGACCTTCTGATCACTCTTGGCGCACGTTTTAGCGACCGTGTAACAGGAGATACCAAGACCTTCGCACCGAAGGCAAAGATCCTGCAGATCGATGTAGATGCAGCGGAGATCAACAAGAATATTGTAGTGGATGCCTCTGTGATCGGAGATTTGAAGGAAGTGCTGAAGCTTCTCCTCGAGAAAATCCCGGAGAAGAGCCATGAAGAGTGGGTACGGCACATTCAGGATATGAAAGAGAAATATCCGTTAAATTACGATCATTCCCAGCTTACCGGACCATATGTGATCCAGAAGCTTTATGAACTGACAGGTGGAGACGCAATTATTTCCACTGATGTTGGACAGCATCAGATGTGGGCTGCCCAGTATTTCAAATTTAAGGAGCCGAGAACCTTCCTTACATCAGGAGGGCTTGGTACCATGGGTTACGGCCTTGGTGCAGCTATCGGAGCAAAGATGGGCTGCCCGGACAAAACCGTGGTAAATATAGCAGGAGACGGCTGTTTCCGTATGAACATGAACGAGATCGCCACAGCAGTTCGCTGCGGCAAACCTCTTGTCCAGATCATCCTGAACAATCATGTGCTTGGAATGGTACGTCAGTGGCAGACTCTTTTCTATGACCACAGATATTCCCAGACCGTTTTAAACGACGGTGTGGACTTCGTGAAAGTCTCTGAGGCAATGGGAGCAAAAGCAATCCGCGTTACGAAGATGGAAGAAGTAGAGCCTGCACTTAAGATGGCGCTTTCATCAGAGGGACCGGTAGTTCTCGACTGCTGGATCGACCAGGATTTAAGCGTATATCCTATGGTTCCTGCAGGAGCAAGTTTAGATGAGGTATTTGACGAGGAGGATGTGAAGAAATGAGCAGAGTGTACAATTTTTCCGCAGGACCAGCAGTCCTTCCGGAAGAGGTGTTGAAAGAAGTCGCAGACGAGATGATGGATTACAATGGTACCGGCATGTCCGTTATGGAAATGAGCCACAGAAGTGCTGCATTCCAGGAAATCATCGACACAGCTGAGAAGGATCTTCGCGAGCTGATGAATATTCCGGACAACTACAAGGTACTTTTCCTTCAGGGCGGCGCTTCCCAGCAGTTTGCCATGATCCCTATGAACCTTATGAAAAATAAGGTGGCTGACTACATCGTAACCGGCCAGTGGGCAAAGAAAGCATACCAGGAAGCACAGAAATACGGAAAAGCAAACAAGATTGCTTCTTCCGAGGATAAGACTTTCTCCTACATTCCGGATTGCAGTGATCTGCCGATCAGCCCGGATGCAGACTATGTTTATATCTGCGAGAACAACACTATTTATGGAACCAAGTTCAAAGAACTCCCGAATACAAAGGGAAAAACACTGGTAGCGGATGTATCCTCCTGTTTCCTTTCCGAGCCTGTTGATGTAAGCAAATATGGTATTATCTACGGCGGCGTTCAGAAGAACATCGGACCGGCTGGTATGGTCATCGCCATCATCCGCGAGGATCTGATCACAGAGGACGTTCTTCCAGGAACACCTACCATGCTTACATATAAGACACATGCAGATGCAGGTTCCCTTTATAATACACCGAACGCATATTGTATCTACGTATGCGGCAAAGTTTTCAAATGGCTGAAGAAAATGGGCGGCCTGGAAGAAATGAAGAAACGCAATGAGGAGAAAGCAAAGATCCTTTACGATTTCCTTGATTCCAGCAAGCTTTTCCACGGCACTGTTGTTCCGAAAGACCGTTCCCTTATGAATGTTCCTTTCGTAACTGGTGACAAGGAGATGGATGCGAAATTTGTTGCTGAGGCTGCTAAGGCTGGTCTTGTGAACCTGAAAGGCCACAGAACCGTTGGCGGTATGAGAGCAAGCATTTACAATGCAATGCCGAAGGCTGGCGTGGAAGCGCTGGTTGCATTCATGAAAAAGTTTGAGGAGGAAAATGCGTAATGTTTCAGTATCATTGCCTGAATCCCATTGCCCAGAAAGGCCTGGACATTTTTGATGAAAATTACAAAAAAGCATATACTCTGGATGACTGCCAGGCAGTTCTTGTAAGAAGTGCCAAAATGCATGACATGGAGCTTCCGGAAAGCGTTGCTGTGATCGCACGTGCTGGTGCCGGTGTCAATAACATTCCGGTGAAGGAGTGTGCAGAGAAAGGTATTGTTGTATTTAATACTCCTGGAGCCAATGCAAATGGTGTAAAGGAGCTGGTTCTTGCTGGGATGCTTCTTGCTTCCCGTGATATCGTTGGCGGTATTGAGTGGGTACAGCGGGAAAAAGACCAGGAGGACATTGATAAGCTTGCTGAGAAGCAGAAGAAGCAGTTTGCAGGCTGCGAGATCATGGGCAAAAAGCTTGGTATCATCGGCCTTGGAGCTATCGGAAGTATGGTGGCAAATGCAGCAGCTTCCCTTGGCATGGAGGTTTATGGTTATGACCCATATATTTCCATTGACGCTGCATGGAATCTCTCCCGTACCATTAAGCACAGCAAGAGCTTAGATGAGATCTACAGCAAATGTGATTATATTAC
The DNA here is from genome assembly GCF_052116245.1 of Blautia sp. Sow4_E7. Lineage (NCBI taxonomy): Bacteria > Bacillati > Bacillota > Clostridia > Lachnospirales > Lachnospiraceae > Blautia > Blautia sp. Sow4_E7. Next base: position 34,810 of record NZ_JBQKLL010000017.1, on the reverse strand, counting down.
CGTTCATGTTCCGCTTCTGGATTCTACCAAGAAGATGATCAATAAAGAAGCTTTTGAGAAGATGAAGGACGGTGTTGTGCTTCTGAACTTTGCACGTGATCTTCTGGTGGATGAGGATGCTCTTATTGAGGCACTGGACAGCGGTAAGGTGAAGAAGTATGTAACGGACTTTGCCAACCATACCGTTGCAGGCCATGAGGGCATTCTGGTGACTCCTCATCTCGGAGCTTCCACAGAGGAGTCTGAGGAGAACTGTGCAGTTATGGCTGTGAAGGAGGTTCGTGATTTCCTTGAGAATGGTAATATCAAGAACTCCGTAAACTTCCCGAACTGTGATATGGGTACCTGTGTGGCTGTTGGACGTATCGCCATCACCCACAAGAACATCCCGAACATGATCAGCCAGCTGACCAAGATCCTTGGTGCTGAGGGACTGAACATTGCGGATATGACCAACAAGAGTAAAGGGGAGTTCGCCTATACTCTGATCGATCTGGAGAGTGCGGCTTCTGCAGAAGCACTGGATGCGCTGAAAGCGATTGAGGGCGTTTCTAAGGTTCGAGTGGTAAAATAAATAAGAATATTCAAGGCGGACGATTTCCCCGGTGTGAACGGTTTCAGACAACGTCGAATTTGGGGATTTTGCTCCGCCGCTTATTGATAGCCAGGTATGCAAACTCGCCTAAAGGCTCAGACAGTGCATACCTGGCTATCGCTATGCTCACAAAATCCCCAAATTCGACTAACTGTCTTCAACCGTTCACACCGGGGAAATCTGGCTATATAAAAAACAGAGACTACCGATTTAAGAAATCAGTTGCCTCTGTTTTTTTATATAGATTAAGAGTAAGTTTATCTACCGCTCTTTGCAATAAATTCCTCAACTTCTTCGCGGGTTGGCATGACACGAAGGGCTCCCTTGCGGGTTGTAATGAGGGATGCGCCTGCGTTGGCGAAGGTGAGCATTTCCATCAGGTTCTCGTCAGCGAGGTCTTTCAGGCCGTGGTCGAGAACGTAGTTCAGGATGCTGGCGCAGAAGGTGTCTCCGGCACCGGTGGTCTCGATGGTATTCTCCTGAAGGAACGGGGCACATTCTACGCGGCGTCCCTTGTAGTAAGCGCGGCTTCCGTCTTTACCCAGGGTAATGAGAACCAGCGGAATGTGGTATTTCTCTTCGATGAGGGCAGCGCCCTTGTCATAGTCTGTGGTATCGAAGAGGAATTCTACCTCGTTGTCAGAAATCTTCAGAACGTCACACTTGGTAAGACCGTACTCAATCTCTTTACGGGCATCCTCAAGGGATTTCCACAGCGGAGGACGAAGGTTTGGATCAAAGGTGATGATACAGCCCGCGTCTTTGGCCACATGGATGGCGTGACGGGTGGCTTCCCTTACACCTGGATGAGTGGAAGAGAGGGTTCCGAAATGGAAAATACGGGAATCACGGATCAGATCGTCCGGTACCTCATCCATGGTCAGCATCATGTCAGCACCAGGGTTGCGGTAGAAGGAGAAATCTCTGTCTCCATCCGGATAGGTGTGGACAAATGCCAGTGTGGTATGTACTTCCTCGTCCATAATAAGAGCCCTGGTATCAATTCCAACTTCTTCCACAGCGGCCTTCAGCTGGTTTCCGAACATGTCCTTTCCAACTTTTCCGATAAAAGCGGTCTTCTTGCCAAGACGCTCCAGCATTGCCAGAACGTTACATGGAGCACCGCCAGGATTGGCTTCCATAATTGGGTTGCCCTGTGCGCTGGTGCCATTCTCTGTAAAATCAATAAGAAGCTCGCCAAGTGCAGTCACGTCATAGTTTCGATTGCTCATTGAAAAATCCTCCTTAGATGTTTTCAAAAATATATACCAATAATTTAACGCAGCAGGGGATATTTGTCAAACAAATTCCTTTTCTTTCTGGTAGAAAAATGGTAAAATAGTAGCAAATATAAGGTTGGGCTTCTGGAAAATTATAACAATAATGGCATTTTTATCTGGAAAGACTGACAATCCGTGAATGTTGGCGGGGAAATGGAGAGGCTTATGAGTAAAACAGTATATGATTATATGGACTGGCCAGGAATTGAAGCGGTTGTATACGGGGAAGAGACAGCGCCCAGGGATGTGATGGGACCAAGACTGACACCGGACGGTGTGCTGATACAGGGATTTTTCCCAGAGGCCAGAAGCGCGGTTGTGGCTGTGGGACGTAAGAAATATGAGATGGAGCTGGAAGACGAAGCCGGTTATTATGCAGTTCTGATCCCAGGAAGAAAGATCCCGGATTATGAATTTCAGGTAGAGCTTGAGAAGGAGACGAAGAAATTCAAGGACGCTTACGCATTTGGAGGACTTCTTACAGAGGAAGATGAGAGAGCTTTTCTGGGCGGCGTTTATTATGAGGCCTATAAGAAAATGGGAGCACATCCTATGACCATGGATGGCGTAGCAGGTACCCATTTCGCAGTGTGGGCGCCAAATGCCATCCGGGTAAGTGTGGTTGGAGAATTCAACAACTGGGATGGAAGGGTGCTTCCCATGCACAAGATGCCCATGTCCGGTATTTTTGAACTGTTTGTGCCAGGGGTGAAGCCAGGAGCTGCTTACCGCTATGAGATCAAGGCGAAGGGGGATGTGATCCTTCAGAAAGCGGATCCTTATGGAAACAGAACCCAGCCGGCACCAGTATGGAATTCTGTTGTGGCAGAGGTGGCCGGTTTCCAGTGGACAGATGGGAAATGGATGGCTGACCGTAAGAAATACGATGACCGGAAGCAGCCTGTTTCCATTTATGAGACAAGCCTTGGACAGTGGAAAGAGGGAAAAGAACTGATCGCTTTTGCGAAGGAGCAGGGTTACACCCATGTGGAGCTTCATCCGGTTATGGAGTTTCTGGAGGAGGATTCAGACGGATATCCCACTTCCGCCTATTTTGCAGTAAGCACACGTTATGGTACACTGGCAGAATTTGCAGCGCTGGTGGACGGACTTCACAGAGAGGAAATCGGTGTGATCCTGGACTGGTCACCGGCCCAGTTTCCAAGGTATGCAGGGGGACTGGAGAAATTTGACGGAACACCACTTTATGAGGTGAAGGAGCCGAATATGGCGGTTCACCCAATGTGGGGAACCATGCTTTACAATTATGACAGCCCTATGGTAAAGGATTTCCTGATCTCCAATGCCTGCTTCTGGCTGGAAGTTTTCCATGTGGACGGGCTTCGTATGGATGATGTGGATGCCATGCTTTACCTGGACTATGGCAGAAAAGACGGATGGACACCGAATTTGTATGGCTCTAATGAGAACCTCCATGCCATTGAGTTTTTGAAGCATCTGAATTCCATTGTGAAAAAGCGTGATCCAGGTGCACTTCTGATCGCCCAGGAGGATGGCCTTTGGCCGGAGCTTACAGACAGCGTGGAGAATGACCACATTGGTTTTGATTATAAATGGAGCGGCGGATGGACAAGGGATTTCCTGTTTTATCTGTCCGTAGATCCGATTTTGCGGAAGAATTACCATGACCAGCTGACGTTGTCCACCTTATACGCCTATTCCGAGCATTATATCCTGACTTTTGGAAGCAGAGATGTGGGAAGCCTTGAGGCGTTTATGGCGAAGCTTCCAGGGGATGAGAAGCAGAAGCTGGCACAGGTAAAAGCGGCTTATTCCTATATGATGGTTCATCCTGGCTGCAAGATGATGGCGCCGGGAGCAGAGATGCCGGAGGGGCTCTCGAAATGCATTCAGGCATTGAATGCCATTTATAAGAGCTCACCAGCCCTTTATCAGATGGATGATGAATACGATGGATTTGAGTGGATCCAGCTGATGAAATACGAGGAGAACGTGATCACATTCCTCCGAAAGACAGAGAAGCCAGAAGAGACTTTGCTTGTAATCTGCAATTTCGCCGCAGTTCCCCACGAGAATTACCAGGTGGGCGTGCCTTTTGCAGGAAAATATAAAGAGATCTTTAATAGCGACGCAGCAGAATTCGGCGGCGAAGGCGTAGTAAACGCCCGCGCAAAAAGTGCCAAAGCAGAAGAGTTCGACGAACGCGAGCACTCCATTAAAGTAAAACTTCCAGCACTGGGGGTAAGTATTTTCAGCTGTACTCCAGGGAAGACACCAGCTAAGAAGAAAGTGACAGCAGCAAAAGCTGTGAAAACCACGAAAGACAAGAATGCAGGAAAACTGGTAAAGGCTGCGAGAACGAAAGTTGCAAAGAAAGTGGAAGCAGCCACAGAAAAAGCAGCTAAGAAAACAGAAATTGTAGAAAAGAAAGCTGCTACAAATAAGCCAGTAAAGGAAGAAAAATCTGCAAAGGCAGAAGAAGCTGTCAAGGCAGAGAAAAAAGAGAAAGCAATAAAATAATATAAAAATGGGGAAACAAAAACAGGAGGTTTTTACAAATGAAAGAAATTCAGGCAATAAAGATTAACACCGCAGATTTTGCACCATATGGAAGCTTTTATTCTATGACAGAGCCAGAGGGATATCCGCTGCAGGGTGAGATTCATAAATTTTACCCAGACCGCATTTCAGGAACCTGTGTCGGCAGCATGGGCTTTTCTCCGATCGCGGTGAAAAAAGATGACCGCGTTGTAAAGATGGCTGAGTATCACACCACAACCTGGGAGGGAATCGTAGCTTTGGACGATGATATGATCATCCATGTTGCCCCGGCTTCCGGAGGAACTCCGGTTCCGGAACTTACCAAGGCTTTCATTGTTCCAAAGGGCTGTATGGTAAAAATCAACCAGGCAATCTGGCATTTATGTCCACTGCCAGTACATAACGAAGTCCTTCACGCCATGATCATTCTTCCGGAATGTACCTATGCAAACGACTGTACAGTTGTGGAATTTCCAGAGAAGGACTGGTTTAAAATAAAGGTTATGTAAAGCTTGGGAATATTACCTTTGAAAAGGAAACAAGAGATTACCTGAGAAAATGCAAAGAAAACTCAAGTTAAATATTTCTTGACAAATTCCCGTATATAAACTAAAATAATTTTTGTGTCTGGCAGATGATTCCATTTGCCAGATCATAAGCTGGAATAGCTCAGTCGGTAGAGCACTTCACTCGTAATGAAGGGGTCGTGAGTTCGAGTCTCATTTCCAGCTTTTTCTTATAGGAGAAAATTTTTTGCAAGGGAGCAGAGCCATTTGGAGTCTGCTCCTAATTTATTAAATGAAAAAATATGTCATCAATGGGAAAATAATTGTTTTCAAATGGTTCATTCTATGATAGAATACACCTTGATTGCAAACAAAGGGTTACTGGTCAGGATGTGATCAGTAACACAAAGGAGACGAGGTATATGTCAGGTTATTCTGCCCCAGGCTTTTTTGAAAAGAAAATAGAGCGTGAGACCGCGGCGCGTGTTGCGGCTTTTTTAGGCGGGCTTGGAAGAGGCTCTGAGAATCTTGGAGCTACCGGGGTGCGTTCTGACTGGATGGAGCAGGACGGACCTGCTTTTGGTGTACCTTGTTTCGAAAAAATGTATGAGAATACGGGTTACCGATATAGCAATATGCAGTAAATGCACCGCATAGACATGTATAGTGTTTATGCAGAAGCATTTCTCTATATAAAGCTGGTAGGTATCCCGTGTTTTTTTTCGTAAATTTGAAATCACACAGAGAGGAGGGGACAAATGTCTGACTCATTTCTTGAATTAAAAGATCTGAAAAAAAGTTTTACTCCAGGAGAATATGTCCTTCAGGGGATTAACTTAAAAATAGAGCAAGGCGAATTCGTCACATTACTTGGTTCATCCGGCTGCGGCAAGACCACCACTCTCCGCATTATCGCTGGCCTGGAACAGCCAGACAGCGGAAGTGTATGGCTGGAGGGCAAGGATGTGACGAATCTGGAGCCAAATGAAAGAGACGTAAATACGGTATTTCAGAATTACGCTCTTTTTCCCCATATGAACGTGGCGGACAATATCGGATATGGCTTGAAAATACGAAAAGTGTCAAAAGCGGATATCAAGAAAAAGGTAAAGGAAATGCTGGAGCTGGTGCAGCTGGAGGGGTATGAGAAACGGAAACCTGCCGAGTTATCCGGTGGACAGAAGCAGCGGGTGGCAATTGCAAGAGCACTGGCAAATAATCCCCGGGTACTGCTTCTGGATGAGCCGCTTGGAGCTTTGGATCTGCAGCTTCGCAGGGCCATGCAGCTGGAATTAAAGCGCCTGCAGAAGAAGCTGGGAATTACCTTTATCTATATCACTCATGATCAGGAAGAGGCCATCAACATGTCTGACCGGATTGTGGTCATGAACCAGGGACGTTTTGAGCAGATCGGCACTCCGGATGAAATCTACAACCACCCGAAAACCAGTTATGTGGCAACTTTTGTGGGAAATGCCAATATCCTGAAAGGCGAGCTTGTGGGTATGGATGGAACAGTGGCAATTCGAAGTGAGAACATAATATTGGATGAAAATTGTAAACAGGGCTATTCGGCAGTGGTAAAGGAGAAAAATTTTGCTGCGGGACAGCTAAGAGTATTGCTAGTCTTGCCAGACGGAACAGAAATCACAGCCAGCCGATTCGGCATGAATGCAAATATTCAGCCAGGCCAGCAGATAAACTGGTACTTTGATCTGAAGAATGCTGTTATAGTAGACAATGCAAAAGGAGAAAGACTGTGAGGGGCAAAATAAGCCGGAGCAAATCTTCGGCGAAGCACACTCACGCTACCATCGGCATGATCCTGCCGCTATACATTTTTACCTTGATTTTCGTGGCATGTCCCCTCCTGTACATGGTGGCTCTAAGCTTTGCCACCCCAGGAGAAATCCACGGCGTACAGTGGATCTTTACCCTGGATAATTACCGGAAGATCCTGGAACCGGTGTACCTGAACACCTTCGCCCAGTCCTTCCAGTTAGCCATTACAAGCACCCTTTTTATCACCCTGATCGGCTACCCATTTGGCTACTTCATTGCGAAATTACCAACAGGAGGCAAAAAGAAAGCCATGCTTCTCCTCATGCTTCCATTCTGGGTAAATTCCCTGATCCGTTTATACGGCTGGATCATCATCCTCCAGAAAAAAGGTCTTCTGAACTTTGTTCTGAAAAAGCTTGGCCTGATCCAGAAGCCGCTGAAAATCATGTACAGCTATCCGGCAATCGTCATTGGCATGATTTATGTCCTTCTGCCGTTTATGATCCTGTCGGTGTATTCCAGCGCAGAAAAACTGGACTGGTCACTGGTAGAAGCTGCCCGTGATCTGGGAGCCAGTAAGGCGAAGGCTTTTTGGACAGTAAGCTTTAAGCTGACACTGCCGGGACTTTTGTCCGGTGTGATCCTTACCTTTATTCCCTCCATGGGACTGTTTTTCATAGCAGATATCCTGGGCGGAAACAAGGTGGTGTTGGTCGGAAGCCTGATCCAGGATCAGATGACCAGGGGAAATAACTGGCCCTTCGCGGCAGCCCTGGCGGTGATCATGATGATCCTTACCACTTTGATGATCTTGCTGTACCGCAAGGTTACAAATGCGAAAGAAGTGGAGGGGCTGGGATGAAAAAGAGTACACGTTTTGAAAAAATATATTTGGGGTTGATCTTTTTCTTAATGTACCTCCCCGTAGCTGTAGTCATTATCTTCTCCTTCAATGAATCCAAGCTTCCCGTACGTCTCACCGGATTTTCCCTCCAGTGGTACGAAAAGCTGTTCGCAGACAGCGCCATGATGGAAGCCCTGGTAAACAGCCTGATCCTTGGGGTGGCCAGCTGCGCAGTATCTGCAGTGATCGGAACCCTGGGCGCTGTTGGTCTGTCACGGATCCATTGGAAAACAAAAGGCGCATTGGAGTACATCTCCATTTTGCCCCTTATGATACCGGAAATCATTCTGGGTATGGTGCTGATGGCATTTTTCTATATGCTGAACCTGCCCTTTGGAATGCTTACCTTGCTCATCGGGCACACGGTATTTTGCATTCCGTATATATTGATGGAAGTAAAAGCAAGGCTTGTGGGCATGGATCCTTCCCTTGAGGAAGCCGCCCGGGACCTTGGAGCCACTTCCGTGAGAGCCTTTCTTGACATCACGCTGCCGCTGATCATGCCAGCTGTGGCGTCTGGCTCATTACTTGCCTTTGCCATGTCCATGGATGACGTGGTAATCAGTATTTTTATTAACGGTCCGAGGCTGTCCACCTTGCCAATCAAGGTGTACACTCAGATAAAAACCGGTGTCACGCCGGAAATCAATGCCCTGTGTACGATTATGCTGGCTTTTACAGTGGTGATTCTTCTTATTTATTCTCTTATAAAGAAATTAAGAAGAAATTAGTACAGTAAACAATAAGTAAACGTTATTATAACAGATACTTAATTTTTCTGTGCTACAAGTAATCAGACCATAGGAAAGTTCGATTCCTGAATATTAGATAGGAATCCATTAAGAAAATCACCTGATAAAAGCCGGTTTTTTTCACGGCATGAGGAAATATCGTCGATATTTCTGCTTAGGGACGGAAAGGAGCACACAAATGAACAAACTCATCGAGTTGAAAAACCTCACCAAAAACTTTGATGACCAGCAGGTTCTCCGCGGAATCAACCTGGACATCTATGAGAACGAGTTTCTCACCCTTCTGGGACCAAGTGGCTGCGGAAAGACCACAACCCTTCGTATTATCGCTGGCTTCGAGGAGCCAAGCGGCGGCGAAGTATTGTTTAACGGCATTGAGATTTCCAAACTTCCCCCATATAAGAGAGAGGTAAACACCGTTTTCCAGAAATACGCCCTTTTTCCACATCTGAATGTGGCGGAAAATATTGCATTCGGTCTGAATCTGAAAAAAATGGACAAAGACGTGATCGCCCAGAAAGTCAGCAAAATGCTGAAAATGGTAGGTTTGGAAGGCTTCGAAAAAAGAGACGTTACCCTGCTTTCCGGTGGACAGCAGCAGCGAGTTGCCATTGCAAGAGCCCTGGTAAACGAGCCGAAGATCCTTCTCCTTGACGAGCCTCTTGGCGCCCTGGATGCCAAGATCCGTAAACAGATGCAGATCGAGCTGAAAAAAATCCAGCAGGAGGTTGGAATTACCTTCATCTACGTCACCCATGACCAGGAGGAAGCTCTTTCCATGTCTGACACCGTAGTTGTTATGAACAACGGTGAAATCCAGCAGATCGGTTCCCCGACGGACATTTACAACGAGCCTGAAAACCGTTTCGTAGCAAGCTTTATCGGAGAGTCAAATATTATAGAAGGAATTATGATCAAAGATTACCTGGTTCAGTTTGACGGATTTGAGTTCGAGTGCGTGGACAAAGGCTTTGAGGACAACGAAGAGATCGAAGTTGTGCTCCGTCCGGAGGACCTTGATATTGTAGAGCCATCCCAGGCGAAGATCACCGGCGTTGTGCGAAATGTAACCTTCAAAGGCGTTCACTACGAAATCCTTGTAGAGACAGAGCTGCGTACCTATAAAGTTCAGACCACCGATTACGCGGAAGTGGGCCGCCAGGTAGGACTGAAATTCGGACCAGAAGACATTCACGTAATGTACAGAATGGGTGCTTATTAATGAAACAGTTTAAGCGCCTGATCATTCCCTATTTTATCTGGGCAATCGTCATCCTTGTGATCCCACTTTTCCTGATTGTCCTGTATGCGTTCACCACCGAAGGAAACGAAGTTATGACGCTTTCCTTCACCTGGGGAAACTTTGTGAAATTCCTGGAAGCCACTTACCTGAACGTAATCCTGAAATCCTTCTGGCTGGGACTTCTCACCACCTTTATCTGTCTGGTGCTGGGATATCCCCTGGCCCTGATCATCGCAAGATGTTCCGAAAAAGTGCAGGGACTTCTGATCATGCTGGTAACCATTCCAATGTGGATCAACATGCTTCTTCGTACCTATGCCTGGATGAACCTGTTGTCCGATAACGGAATCATCAACAACCTTCTGGCAAAAATCGGGCTGGGTCCCATCAGCATGATGTATACCGACTTTTCCGTAATGGTAGGTCTGATCTGCAACTTTATGCCATTTATGATCATTCCTATCCATACTTCCTTAAATAAAATGGACAAATCCCTGATTGAGGCAGCCTACGATCTGGGAGCTAACCGTTTCCAGACCTTCTGGAAAGTAATCTGGAAGCTGTCTCTGCCAGGTGTGGTAAATGGTATTATGATGGTTTTCCTTCTTGCCATTTCCTCCTTCGTTATTCCGAAACTTCTGGGCGGCGGACAGTACATGCTGATCGGTAACCTGATCGAGTCCCAGTTTATCTCCGTTGGAGACTGGAACTTTGGTAGTGCCATTTCCATGATCCTTGCGGTGATCATCCTGCTCTCCATGAGCCTGATGAAGCGGATGGACAAGGAAAAAGGAGAGTAGGAGGGATATCATGCAGAAAAAAACAAGCTTTTTTCAGAGATTTTACGTGGCCATCTGCCTGGTGTTCTTTTACCTGCCCATCCTGGTGACCATGATCTTTTCCTTTAACTCATCCAAATCCCTGACCAAGTTTACGGGATTTTCCATGAGATGGTACACAGAGCTGCTTCACAATACAGAGGTCAGCAAAGCGGTTTACGTTTCTGTGACCATTGCGATTCTGGCAACGGTGATCTCCACAGTGCTGGGAACCATCACTGCCATTGGCCTTTCCAAGTCCAGAAAGGTGTTAAAGGAAACACTTTTAAATATTAACAACCTGCCGATTTTGAACCCGGATATTGTAACTGCCATCGGACTGATGCTTCTGTTTTCCTCATTGGGATTCCGAAAAGGGTATTTTACCATGCTGCTGGCGCATATATCTTTTTGTACGCCCTACGTAATTACCAGCGTTTATCCCAAGGTGCGAAGCCTGGATCCCAACCTGGCAAATGCAGCCATGGACCTTGGAGCCACCCCATTCCAGGCGCTGACCAAGGTTATTGTGCCTATGATCAAGGACGGTATTTTCGCAGGCGCGCTGCTGGCGTTTACCATGTCCTTTGATGATTTCGTAATTTCGTATTTCGTGTCCGGAAACGGTGTGAAGAATATTTCCATTGTGGTTTACAATATGACCAAGCGAATCAACCCTACCATCAATGCCCTGTCCACAATCGTTATTGTGGTCATCGTGCTGGTTATGGTGTTTGCCAATGTGCTTCCGAGAATTCTGGAAAAACATGCAAGCAAGCATGCGAAAAAGATCCAGCGTGTGATCGCACTTCTGCTGGTTTTCGCCCTTGGTTTCGGACTGATCAAATGCGGCGGCGGTGCTACAGAGAGCCATGTTCTGAAGGTTTACAATGCAGGAGAGTACATTGATCAGGATCTGCTTACACAATTTGAGCAGGAGTATAATTGTACTGTGGTTTACGAAACTTTCGAATCCAACGAAATGATGTACACCAAGCTTTCCGGCGGTGAGTCCTACGACGTGCTGGTTCCTTCCGATTATATGATCGAGCGTCTGATCAAGGAAGATTATCTCCAGTATATTGACTGGGATCTGATCCCGAATAAGGATAATCTGATGGATGAGGTTATGAACAAGAGCTACGATCCGGGCAACCGTTATTCCTGCCCGTATTTCTGGGGAACTGTTGGCATTCTCTATGATACTACAGTGGTGGATCCGGCGGATCTTCAGGAAGGCTGGGATCTCCTTTGTGACACCAAGTACAAAGGAAATATTTACATGTATGATTCTGAGCGAGATTCCTTTATGATAGCACTGAAGGCTCTTGGATATTCCATGAACACCACGGACGAAAATCAGATCCAGGAAGCTTATCAGTGGCTGATCGCCCAGAGAAATACCATGGATCCGATTTACGCCGGTGATGATGTTATTGATAATATGATTTCCGGAAACAAGGCCATGGCAGTTGTTTATTCCGGAGATGCTTCCTATATTATAAGCGAAAATCCAAACATGGATTACTTCACTCCAGACCAGGGAACCAACAACTGGTACGATGCCATGGTCATCACAAGAGACTGCAGCGAGGTGGAGCTGGCACATGAATTTATTAATTTTATGCTGGAAGAAGAATCTGCTCTTTCCAATACGGAAGAAGTAGGGTATACTTCACCTGTAAAGAGTGTTTACGAAACCATGATCACCGGAGAGTATGAAGGGGTTTCCTCCTATATCCCGGATTTCGAAAATCCAAACAGCGAGATCTTCCGCTATCAGGAGCCAAAGATCAAGCAGAAATATGCGGAGCTGTGGACGAAAATCAAGGCGGAGTAGGCAAAAAGTAAATACCCAGGACCGGAGGTGTCCTGGCCGGACAGAGAGGAGAACGACTATTATGAAGAAAAAGTTACTTGCAGTAATTCTTGCAGCCGCAGCTGTATGCGGCAGCGTGGCACCTGTATACGCAGCTGATTCTGAGCTGGTCCTTTATACCTGGGAAGGCATGTTCCCGCAGGAGGTTCTGGACGGTTTCGAGGAAGAGACCGGATGCAAGATCGTATACTCCAACTTTGACACAGACGAGACCATGCTGGAGAAGGTTTCCATGGCAAAAGGCGGAGATTACGATGTAGTAATCGCAGATGATTACATTCTTGAGAAAATCGTAGAAGAAGGTCTTGCCACCAAGCTTGATAAAGAGAAACTCACAAACTGGGGAAACATCAATCCTCTTTACCAGGGACAGTTCTATGACGAGAACGACGAGTACACGGTACCGTACGGTGCAGGTATTCCGCTGATCGTATATGATCCGGATGAGGTTGACATTGATATCAAAGGCTATTCTGATCTGTGGGATCCATCTCTGGAAGACAGCATTGCGTTGATCGGAAACTATCGTGTTATTAATGGTATCACCCTTCTCACTATGGGTAAGAGCATGAACGAGGAAGATGTGGATGTAATTAAAGAAGCTGGCGACAAGCTGGTAGAGCTGGCTCCTAACGTTCGTATGATCCAGGATGACAATACCCAGAATGCACTTCTGAACGGGGAGGCTTCTGTTGGATTCCTTTACACTTCCCAGGTAACGGCAGCCCTGGCTGAGAACCCGGATCTGAAGGTGGTTTACCCGGAAGAGGGACTTGGCTTCGGCGTTATGGGAATGTTCATTCCAAGCGAGGCACCAAACGCAGATGCAGCTTATCAGTTTGTAGATTACATCTTAAGACCGGAGGTTGCTGCACAGTGCTTCAATTATATCGGTTACTACTGCACCAACAAAGCTGCAGATGAGCTGGTAGACGAAAACCTGGTAGTCCCGGACAGCGTAACAAGCGGAGAGAGCATTAAGAACGTAAGCGCTGAGGCTGAAGAGCAGTATAATAAGAACTGGACTGAGTTCAAGGCAGCGTGTGATTAAGTAAATAAGTGAAGCAATAGAAATAGGACGAGCCTGCATGGAAGGGGAAGACTTTGGGAAAGAAGTCGGAAACTGCTGTGGGGGCTCTTTTTTCTCTTATTGACAAATTTTTGCCAGTGTGTGATTATTATTTACATGGAAGAAAAAGGCCTGACGGACAGAAGCGTATTGCAGTGGAATGGCAGAGATTGCAAGAGCGTTATGCCGCAGGCGAAGAATCTTGTTTAGAAGGATTCTTTTTGAGAGGAGAAACAAAATGGAAATATATAAAGGCGCTTCCGCCTTTGCGGGAATAGCTATTGGGAAAATACGGTTTTATCGAAAAGGGGAATACCAGGTCCGGCAGCATCAGGCGGATGATGTGAAGAAGGAATTGAAGAATTTTGATATAGCCAGACGGCATGTGATGCAGACTTTGAAGGAAGAGTATGACAGAATGTCAGAAAAACAAATTCTGGAACAGGCGGAGCTTCTGGGCTCAGGCAGCTTCCTTCGGGCAGTGCAGAGCATGATCACAGGAGAAAAGGTAACGGCTGCCTATGCAGTACAGACCACCAGAGATGAGCTGCAGAGCACTTTTTCCAGCTTAAATGACCCGTCCATAAAAGAACGGATCCACAATGTAAGCCGGGTGTCCAGCCTCCTTCTGGAAATCCTTGGGGAAGACGAGAATAAAATTGACCTGGGAGAAGAACCTGTAATCCTGGCTGCAGACACTTTGTCCCCTGCTGAACTAATGGAAATGAATAAGGAAAAGCTTCTTGGCATTATCACCCGGAAAGGTTCCTCCACCTCCCATGCGGCCATCCTTGCGAAAAACATGGACATTCCCTGTGTTACAGGCATTGGAATCCCCCAGTCAGAGGAAGAGTGGGAAGACAACGTGGCCATTATTGACGGCTATACGGGAACCATCTACCTGGAGCCAGACAGCGAGATCCGCAAGGAATACGAGATCCGCAGAAAAGCAGATCTGGTAGAGCGGGAGGAGCTTCTGAAGCTGAAAGACCAGGCAGATGTGACAAAGGATGGCAGAAAAGTAGGAATTTACGCCAATATTGGCAGTCTGGATGACCTGAACAGTGTCCTTTACTATGGGGCAAGGGGAATCGGACTTCTTCGAAGCGAGTTCCAGTACCTTGGCAGGGAAAACTATCCTGGTGAGGAAGAGCTTTTCCAGGCCTATAAGAAGACCGCCCAGACTATGGGAGACCGCCTTGTGATCATCCGTACCGCGGACCTTGGGGCAGACAAACAGGCCTCTTATCTTGAAATTCCTAAGGAAACCAATCCTCTTATGGGAAACCGTGGAATCCGCCTCAGTCTGGACCGGAAGAATCTGTTTAAAACACAGATCCGCGCTATTTACCGGGCAAGCTGGTATGGCAATCTGGGCATGATGTACCCCATGATCTGTGCAGAAGAGGAAATGGACGAGATTGAAGCTCTGGTGGCAGAGGTGAAAGAAGAGCTGCGGGCAGCAGGAGTGCCTTTTAAAGAAATCCAGACCGGAATTATGATGGAAACACCGGCTGCTGTGATGATTGGGGAAGAACTGGCGAAACGTGTGGATTTCCTTGGAATCGGAACCAATGACCTGACCCAGTACACCCTGGCCATGGATCGGCAGAATCCTCTTTTGCAGAAGAAATATAACGACCATCATCCGGCAATCCTGAAGATGATAAAGATGATCGTAGACGCCGGACACGCACAAGATTGTAAGGTCTGTCTCTGCGGGGAACTGGCAGCAGATACCAGATTGACGGAGACGTTCCTTCGGATGGGAGTGGATGCGCTGTCTGTGGTACCAGCGTGTATTTTGCCGGTGCGGAAAGCGCTGAGAGCGGTATGCATTGATGAGAAATAGCTGATTTGGAATATAACTGTAGAGTAGCTAGGATTTGAATTACAAAATAAAATAAGAATGTCAGATTGGCAGCATCAGCTGCTGATTTAGAATACAGGTACAAAACATGAATGAAAAAAGTAAAGTAATCGTACTTTCTTGTGATTCCTATGAGGAAGAACGGATATATACCCTTTTAAAGAGAGGTTTAAAAGAACTTGGAGGCGTTGGCGCCCTTATTAATAAAGAAGAAAAAATCCTTTTAAAGCCCAACCTTCTGAAAAAAGCAGAAGTGGAGAAGGCTGTGATCACCCACCCGGTGGTGGTGGGCGCCTTTGCCCGGATTTTGCGCGAGGAGGGCTATGAGAATATTGTACTTGCGGACTCCTGCGGTCACGGAACTACGAAGCAGGTAATCCAGGGTACCGGAATGGACACCTATCTGGAGAAATACCAGATCCCAGCCATTGATTACACCAAGGGTGTGCATGTGGAGAACCCAGATGGAGTCCAGGCGAAGGAGTTTATCCTTCCGAAAGAATTGCTGGAAGCAGACTGTGTGATTTCTCTTTCCAAGATGAAAACCCATGCTCTGGAGCGGATCACCGGCGCAGTAAAGAATAGCTACGGCTTTATATATGGAAAGAATAAAGCCATCGGTCACACCAAATACCCCAGCGCGGACAGCTTCGCCCGGATGCTCATCGACCTGAACCAGTATGTGAAGCCCAGGCTTTACATACTGGACGGAATCACCGCCATGGAAGGCAATGGCCCCGGCTCCGGAGATCCGACAGTCATGAACGTGATCCTCATGTCCACCGATCCCGTAGCTCTGGACAGCGTCTTTGCAAGACTGGTCTATCTGAAACCAGAGATGGTTCCCACCAATTATCATGGGGAAAAGATGGGGCTGGGGAATTGCAAAGAATCGAATATTGAGGTTGTGGTAGTTAAGGAGAATTCTCAGATATCGGTAGAACGTGATGATGGAAATGAGGAACAGAAAAACAATAAAATAACTGTTGCTAAGAAGCAATGCGAGAATGCAGATATTTCAGCAGATGAAAATCAAAGTGATATTAATATATCTTGTAATATAATCCCTATGGAAGCATTAATAGAACAGTACGGCAATCCTCATTTCAACGTAGACCGCACCAAAGTCCGCAGCAACATCTGGACCAAACTGGCCAAAGCCCTGAATATTTTCCAGAAGAAGCCCTACATTGAGCCCGACAAATGCATCCATTGCGGCATCTGCGTCAACAGCTGCCCCGTCCCCGGTAAAGCCGTAGACTTCCGAAATGGCAAAAACCATCCCCCCGTCTACGACTACAAGAAGTGCATCCGCTGCTTCTGCTGCCAGGAAATGTGCCCGAAGAAGGCAATTAAGGTGAAATGACGTCTGTAAATTTTTTGTCTGTTGGTCTGCGTGTGAAAAGATAATGAATAGCAACGTTTGTCGAAATCTTTATGACGATAATTGTTTACGCGTTAATGAAAAGTATGCTATGATAAATGTAACAAAAACGTATGAGGATTAATAAAATACATTAATGTGTTGGAAAGGAATTGAAAATATTATGATTTCTAATATTAGTTATAAATTATCTACATTTGCCGATTATAGCAACATTTCATACACAAGTGAAAATATGATGAAAGTCATGCGAGCCTTTGAAGGTCTTGAATTATTACCGGGGATAGCGCAGGAGATTTCTGCAGATGGGAATACTTCCAGAAGAATACAACTGACTTCAGCAAATGGAGCATTGACAATTACAGTATATAGTAACAGAATGGATGCGGAAATTACATCCTTAGAAAAAACAGGATTTTCTGAGAATGAGAAGGAAAAACTTTTGCCAGAGTTATGTGAATTAATAATTTGTATGTATGATGAATTTAAGCAAATTATGCCGATTCCAAATAGGCTAGCTTGGTTTACATCATATGTGAATTTTGAACTTGACGGAGAAAAGAAAAAGAAATTTAGGGAAAAATTTATAAAACCCACCCATTTTTATGAATCAAATTTGACAGATGAATTTATGGTAAGATATGCTGGAAGAGAAAATGTTAAGATAAATGAATCTGAAGAGAAAATGAATTTTATAACCACTATTTCACGTTGGTTGACAGACCAGGGAACAAATATGGAAGTTGATGGGTACAGAATTGATTTTGATATAAATACATGGCAGGAAAACCGAAAAAATAGATTTTATAATGAAGATATAAAAGCGTTTGTAGAAAAATCAATAGCTTTTCAGAAATGTCTGGAGGAAGATTTTATTTATGAATTTAAATAATTACTGGTTAAAAAATAATATTCGTTCAAAAACAGACATAACGAGTGAGACAGAAAATAGAAGCTATAATCCGTTAAGAACTTTACCGTTTGAAATTAGAATGGATTTGACATCTAATTATTATGAGACTGGGCGGACTTCTCTAACTCAGGAGTTTTTTTCAAAAACAGCGGAAAAAGAAGATATTGTGCCGTTATTACAAAAAATATATTATTTTGCAGTAAAAAGAGATAATCATATGCTTATATGGAATATTATGGTTGTATTGTCTCAAATTCCATATACGTTGCTAGGAGAGGGAGCCGCTATTCTTGCACTTGCAGCAACGAGAACTAAGTACATGGATGTAATTGAAATGGGAATTAGATGTTATGAAAATTGGGAAGATAAGGAAGCTTGTACATTTCTTGATGCCAACTCTTTTTCTGAAAAGTGGCTTCAGGAATATGCCGAAGAGGTATGCGCTTATGTAAGGGAGGAAGGAGTCGTAAATGTACTATCTGAGAAAGATTACTCGTGGAAAATGGCCGTCAGAAGAGAGTATACCGCAGGCGACACTGGAAAATGTGGATGCGGATACAGTTGTAGCTGAATTTCGTACAGAAAAAAATAAACTTTCGGTATGGAAAGTAGAAAATGAAGAGGATATTAATGATGCGTTTATTGCACTAGCTTCTAATTGTGAGTCGATTGGAACAATTGATGCAATAAAAATAGAAGAAGCTGATTTGAAACAGTTGATGTTTGATGAGGAATTAGGAGATACACCAACAAGAAATATAAATCAAAAACATTGCAATATTGTAGGATTAAATTATGTGAATCTTGGAAATGTTATTCAAGGGATTCTTAATGGTTTGAAAAAAGAACAAGTTGTTAGAAAAACCAAACCTAAGATAAAACAGCTTCTAGCAGATGCGTACGAAGCAGATAAGTTAATCGAAGAGGAAATTGCACCTGGTGTTATGCGAGACATACGAAATACCATAGAGAAAAGAAATAATTCAGAAAGACTACATAATTAGAGATCTGACACTGTGATCAGATCTCTAATTTCACATAGTACATTAATGCACAAGAATTTTTGCAACTTCCTTAATAAACTCCGGTGTTGTTCCGCAGCAGCCGCCCACAATACCAGCCCCGGCGTCAACCAGTGCTTTAATATGTGCAGCGAACTCAGCAGCCTTCATGGAATATACCGCATTTCCCTTATCATCAATAAACGGCATACCAGCATTTGGTTTCGCAATAACTGGGATGGATACGTTTTCCTTAATATTGCGGATAACAGAAACCAGCTGGTCTGGGCCAACGGAGCAGTTGACGCCTACGGCATCGGCACCGGCAGCCTCCAGGGAAGCAGCAGCCTCGATGGCGTTTCCGCCGCTGAAAATACTTCCATCCGCTTCCACAGTCATAGTACACATAATCGGCAGATCGCAGACAGAGGCAGCCGCATCCACAGCCGCAAGAGTTTCTTCTATATTAATCATAGTCTCAGCAACGATCAGATCCACACCGGAATCCTTCAGAATGCCAATCTGCTCCTGATACATCTCGAACGCTGCCTCGTAAGTCATCTCCCCGGCAGGAGCCATCATCTTGCCGCTGGTTGTAATATCAGCAGCCACATAAACCTTATGATCCGCAGCATCCGCAACCTCTCTTGAATAAGAAACAAGAGTGCGGTTGATCTCCTCAATACGATCCTGCAGCCCATGCATGGTAAGGGACACTCGATTGCCGCCAAAAGTAGGAGCGTAGATGATATCGCTTCCAGCATCAATATAAGCTCTCTGCAGATTCTGGATCACGTCCTTATGTGCAAGCACCCATTCCTCTGTGCAGATGCCCTTAGGCATACCGGCCGCCATCAGGTTCGAGCCTGTAGCACCATCCAAAATGACGATCTTCTGTGTCAGTTCCTGAAATTCCTGTTTTGTCATAATGTAGTTCCTCCTTGAATTGGCAGAGCACCGAAAATCATACTTCTAAGAAATCGGCAATATATTTACATCTGCCGGATACGGTTTGTTCGTCATAGTCCCACCCGCGTCCTGGAAATTATAACGTTTTCATAAAAAATTTTTCATAAATCTTTCGTATTATAACACTATTTGACTTGATTTTCCAGTTGTCAGCGTATAAAATATATGCTATGTTCTGAATAGGTTACCGGCCACAGAATGAACCGTAATTGGATAATATTACGTTCCGACAGCGGCGGGCAGCAACAAACAAAAGAATAAAAAGGAGCTAACAGATGAGTAGAAGGAGAAGAAGAAACGACTGGATACCAGGTGCGGTGATCACCATCATCGTCATTATGCTTTCTGTTGTTTTCATGGGACTTCTTGCGATGACCAAGATGATTCCTACAATTTACATGCTGATTATCGGCATTGTACTTGCAGTGCTTGCAGCGATTATCTGGCTGCTGGTATGGCATACCAGGTATACGGGCAGATTTATAGGCGGAACCATTTTCGCTGTAATTCTGGTTGCAATTCTGGGATTTGGCGGTTTTTATATTAATAAGACAAGAACTGCAATCAGCGATATTTCCAGTGTGACTACAGAGGTTACACAGATTGCAGTTTATGTAAAGAGTGATGATGCAGCTGATTCTGTTGAGGCAACCAAGGGATATAATTATGGGATTCTTTCCTCCCTTGACCGTGAGAATACAGACGGTGCAGTAGAGCATTTGAAGAGCGAGTTTGGCACAGATGTACAGACTACCGAGTATGCAGGTCTTACTGAACTTGCAGACGGACTTCTGAATGGTGAAGTCAATGCTATGCTTATGAACAGTGCGTACCTCAGTGTTTATGAGGATATGGACGGCTACACCGATTTCGGAACCAAGGTAAAGGAAGTTGGAACTGTAGACGTTGAGACAGAAATCCAGGCAGCAGCTGAGGAGACTCCGGTAGAGCCGATCACCACAGCCAATGGCGGTAAAGTGTATACGGTTTATCTCAGTGGTATCGACACCAGAGGGGAAATGACAGCTAAGAGCCGAAGCGATGTTAACATCATCGCCACTGTGAATACAGACACCCACGAGATCCTGCTGGTTTCCACACCTCGTGATTACTATGTACCGCTCTCTATTTCCAATGGAGCTCCGGATAAGCTGACACATGCAGGTATCTACGGTATTGATGTATGTATGGATACTCTTGGAATGCTGTATGACATTGATATCAATTATTACTTCCGAATCAACTTCGGTGGATTTGTAAAAGTAATCGATGCACTTGGTGGAATTACAGTAGATTCTGACTATGATTTCAATTCTGGAAACATTACCGGATATCACTTTAACAAAGGTGAGAACTACGTAAACGGCGAGCAGGCCCTTGTATTTGCAAGAGAGCGTTACGCTTTCCAGGAGGGTGACCGCCAGAGAGGTAAGAACCAGATGGCAGTTATCCGTGGTGTTGTGAAGAAGGCTCTTTCCCCGGAAATCCTTACCAGCTATTCCTCTATCCTTTCCAGCCTGGACGGATGCTTCGGTACCAACATCACTTACGAAGAGATCGCACAGATCCTTCAGCAGCAGCTTTCAAACGGCGGCGACTGGACCATCGTTTCCTATAGTGTAGACGGAACTGGTGCTACTGAGAAGCCATACTCCATGAGCCAGAAGGCATACGTTATGGTTCCAGATTATAACACCGTTGATAAGGCCAAGAGCCTTATGGAAAAAGTCCGCAACGGAGAGGTGGTTACCCAGGAAGAAGCTGACGCCCCGATCAGCGGCTCCACAGATACAACTACCTCTACCGAGTCTGTTGCCGAGCCCGGCACAGTAGCAGCCGAGACCCAGACCAACACCACCGCAGCCGACGGAACCACCACAGACGGAACCGCAGCTGCAGATACTACGACACAGCAGTAAAAGCAAATAAATAAAGTCGAAAGGCAGATCTGAAAAGGGTCTGTCTTTCTTTTTTGAAAATTTATAAACTTTTAAGATGATTTTTATAGTATATTGTGATATTATAGAGATATATGAGATTGGGACAGATGATAGAGAAAGATGGGCGTGAAAAAGAACGTATAGCATTAAATACTCTGAATAAGAAGTTGCTTTCTTCAAATCGTATTGAAGATTGTATAAAAGCAACAGAAGATGAAGAATAGCAGAAACAACTTATGAAAGAATTCGGAATAAAATAAAGAAGAAAACCTCGGCCGGGACATCACTCACCTGATCATTCCCGGCCCTTCCTATATAAGAAATCATCCCAATGTATAATAAAAATGAATAATCCCAATAATAAACGAAAACAATAAAAAAGAACGGCCCCCAGTCGCATTATTCCAGTAATGCGACTGGGGGCCGTTCAAGCATGATTTCTGCTTTCTTTCCCATCGTCGCTTTACATTCTATCGCGAATACAAGGGAAAGTCAACCAATTATAGAAGCTATAGACTTTTTTTGTCGAAATATACCACATTTATTAAGAAATCCACTTGTTTTCCATGCGTTTTTCAAATGGTGTATTTCGGTATACAATGTTTGCGTGGTCAAATAATTGGTATGTATCTATAGAAAACAAGGAGGCAGCTATGTGCAGAAAAGGCGAAAATATACGCAAACGCAAGGACGGGCGCTGGGAAGCCCGTTATATCAAATACCGGGAACCGGACGGCAAGATCCATTACGGTTCCATTTATGGAAAATCCTACCACGAGGTAAAGGATAAACGAAACCAGAAGATTTCAGAGCTCCCCGGATACGGGCACCAGATATGTAAGACCGTGGGTCTTAACTACCAGGCAACTTTTGCCACAGTCACAGAGTACTGGAAACAAAGCGTCCGCTACGTCATTAAAGACAGCACTTTTTCCAATTACGAGGCAATCCTGAAGAACCAGCTTCTCCCCCAGCTTGGGGATATCCAGATCCGCAAGCTCACCAACTCCCGGATCATGCAGCTGATTCAGAGAAAAAAGGAGCAGGGCCTATCCGCCGGAACCATTCATGTAACCTTAAGTGTTCTTCGAAATGTACTGAATTTCGCAGCAAAAAAAGGCATTTACACCGCAGAGCCCATCTGTTATCCTCATATCTCCGCAAGCGGAAAAGAGGTAAAGATCATGAGTCTTACTGACTACCAGAAGCTGGAAAATTTTCTGCTCACCAATATGAATGAGTTTCATTTCGGTCTGCTGCTCTGTATGCACACCGGCATCCGGGTAGGCGAGTTAAGCGGACTCCGTTGGGGCGACATTGATTTTGCCCAGCGCAAGATCCGCATTCAGCGGACGGTGCTTCGGATCAAGAATCTGGATCACGCAGTCAATCCCAATACAGGCAAAGTCCCAAAGACAGTCCTCTATATCGGTCCGCCGAAGACAGAGCAGTCCAACCGGGAAATTCCCCTTCCCGATAAGCTTCTCTTCCACGCCAGAAGATTCCAGGGGAAGGATTCCACATACATTTTGTCTGGAACAGAGAAATGCATGGAGCCCCGTATTATTCAGCGTAGATATGCGGCGCTTTTAAAGACCTGCGAAATCCCTCCTATCAAAATCCATGCCCTCAGGCATCAGTTTTCCTGCCGCTGGGTGGAGCATGGCTTTGACGCCAAGTCCCTGTCAGAAATTCTTGGACATACTTCCGTCCGCACCACCCTGGATCTGTACGTGCACATCCAGGCAGAGACCAAACGGCAGTATATGAACCAGATGATTGGGCAGGCAATGTAGCAAATTTTATATAGCAGAGAAAGACAATCATTTCAGAAAACTAAAATTCTGAGAGGTTGTCTTTTTTTGTTGCCCTTATTTTGAAAATAAGTGGTACGCATTCGTGGTCATAGCCCAGTTTGTACTGCTTCTGTGCGTGTCTGCACGCCAATTACGCATTACTGGAATAATACGAAAAAGAAAAGCGAAAATCACAGAAAAAACCTATGAAAACAGGCTACAGCATCCGAACCTGGCGCATGCGCCTGGTTTGTCCGAAGCCTATATGGCTGGACAGAACAGAAGAATATTTTCAGAACGTGGTGGAATTTTACTACCACCTTCTGAGACAGCACGAAGAACTGTGGACCAGCAGCCTCTTCGACATCCAGCGCAGTCTGGAGCTCCTGACCCTGGCCGGTCGGGATGGCAGACAGCCCACCAACCCCTTACCAATGGGGAAAGTACCTGTCTACCTGAGACGCGCCGCCATCAACAAAGCATCTGCCACAGTAAAAAGCACCCAGGAGCATCAATCCGGATTCCCTGAGAAGCTGGAAGCCAAGGTTACCTTTTTCAAAGGAATGTATTCCGACCTCACCGACAGATCCATTTGCCTGAAGCTGTGGAACGGTGAGAAATGGATCTGGACAGACTGCAATCTGAAAGGACGCCCCTTTCCCCAAGATGGTCAGCTGATGTCGCCCACCCTGGTAAAGGAGGGCAGGCGCTACCTGCTGAATATCCCGGTGAAACAGGAGAACAGCGACGCCCGCACTGCCAAAGAACGAATGGAAGAAGGTACGAACCTGTGCAGTGTCCGCTTTACAAACACAGACACTTTCGCAATGTGCTGCATTCTGGATGAGCAGGGGAATCAGCTGGCTGTACACACCTGCCGGGGCGGAGATGCGTACCGCCACCGCTGCAAGCTGCTGGAGACCAGAATACAGAAATCCAGACCAAACACAGTAGGAGACAATAGCCCACAGCCCAACCGGAAGTACTACATGCACCTGAAGAACCTGTCCGAGCACTATGCCCACCAGGTCAGCCGTGAGATTCTGAACTTCTGCAAAGAGAATCAGGCAGGAATCATTGTCCTCCCCGATTACGACCGGAACTTCACCCGGATGGCAATGGTAAAAAGCGGCAATTTTTCCCCGCTTCATTTAAGCAGCAAGATCCGGACCAACCTGCAGTACAAAGCCTGGGCAGAAGGAATTCTGGTGCTGGAAACCAGAACAGACGGACTGAAGGACAAATGTGCCATCTGCGGCGGCAAGGTTCGCCGGAAGGGAAATGAATTCCTCTGTGAAAATGGTCATCAGGGAAACCGCTTCCTGAATGATGCCAGAAATCTTGGCAGGAAATGCCAGGAAAGCTTTTTTCGCGGAAGTAGAATAAAATAATTATTGACAACAAAGATAAAAATGATAATAAGCAGCGTTACGAACGCTCTTATCTATAAAACCGGGTAACCGGGCAAAGAGGCTGCGCCAGTGACGCAGGCTTTTCGGCAGACCACCGCCGGTGCGGGTTCCGGACTTCCCCAAGATATCTTGGGAGTCGCCGAAGCACCAGACAGGAAGCTATCTGGTAAGTGGTCAAAGTTATGAAAAATGGGAGGAAAGGACTGGGGGGTAACTCCGTCCGTATGATTAAGAAATGACAACGAAAAAACAAAAAACCGAACGCAAAAAAAGAAAGTTGGAGCATTGGCAGGTAATCGCACTTTATCTGGTTATTTATGATGTGATCGCCGTAAACGCCGCATACTTTCTCGGACTGTGGTTCCGCTTTGATTGTACATACTCCGCAATACCCGGAGAATATTTGTCTGCCTATCTGAAATTTGCACCATGGTATACAGTATTCTCTGTTTTTGTCTTTTGGGCATTGCGCCTCTATAACAGCGTATGGCGCTTCGCAAGCTACAGTGAGCTGTTAAGAATTGGCTTATCTACTATACTTACATTCCTGTTCCAGATAATTGGAATCACATTTGCCATTCAGAGAATGCCAATGTCCTATTATCTCTTCGGAACCATTATTCAATTTTGCCTGATTACAGGAATCCGCTTTTCATATCGATTTGTTCTTCTGGAAAGAACACGGAAACAGAAGGAAGAGGAAGGTCCGCTGCATCACATTATGCTGATTGGTGCCGGCCAGGCAGGACAGATCATTCTCCGCGACGTGGAACGCGCCAAAGAGCCAAAGGGAAAGGTCTGCTGTATTATTGACGATAACTCCAACAAATGGGGACGCTATATGGAGAGTGTGCCTATTGTAGGCGGCCGTGATGATATTCTTGCAAGCGCAAAGAAATATAAAATCGACCAGATCCTTCTGGCAATTCCAAGCGCAAGTGCAGCAGATCGAAGAGATATCCTGAACATCTGCAAAGAAACCAAATGTGAAATGAAGATTCTTCCAGGTGTGTATCAGTTTGTCACCGGAGAAGTGTCCCTCAGCAAAATGAAAGACGTGGCAGTGGAAGACCTTCTTGGAAGAGATCCGATCAAAGTAAATATGGATGAGATTTTCCGCTACATCAGTGGAAAAACCATTCTGGTAACTGGTGGTGGCGGTTCCATCGGAAGTGAGCTTTGCCGTCAGATCGCAGCCCACGCGCCGAAACGACTGGTGATCTTCGATGTCTATGAGAACAATGCCTACGACATTGAACAGGAGCTTCGCTCCAAATATTCACATCTGGATCTGGTGGTACTGATCGGCTCCGTGCGCGATACCAGAAAGATCAACAACGTATTTGAAACATACAAACCAGACATTGTTTACCATGCAGCTGCACATAAGCATGTACCTCTTATGGAGACAAGCCCATGTGAGGCAATCAAGAACAATGTAATGGGAACCTATAAAACAGCTCATGCAGCTTTGAAAAATGGCTGTCAGCGTTTCGTGCTGATCAGTACAGATAAAGCGGTTAATCCAACCAACATCATGGGAGCCAGCAAGCGTCTCTGTGAGATGGTTATTCAGACCATGGATAAGATTAGCAGAACCGGAAGAGAAGATCTGCTTCCATTACTGGGAAGCCACTATGAGGACAGTGAGGAAGCACTTGCAGAGGTGGCAGCAACTTGTGAAAATCCAGGGGCAAATGGTGAGAGAAAATACAGGACTGAGTTTGTGGCAGTGCGTTTCGGAAATGTTCTGGGAAGCAACGGATCTGTTATTCCTTTATTTAAGAAACAGATCGCCAAAGGCGGTCCGGTAACGGTTACCCATCCGGACATTATTCGCTACTTTATGACCATTCCGGAAGCAGTAAGTCTGGTGCTTCAGGCTGGAACCTATGCAAAAGGCGGAGAAATCTTCGTCCTGGATATGGGTGCTCCGGTGAAAATTGATACACTGGCGAGAAACCTGATCAAGATGTCAGGACTGACACCAGATGTGGATATTAAAGTGGAATACACTGGGCTGAGACCTGGGGAAAAGCTTTATGAAGAGAAGCTGATGGCAGAGGAAGGGCTGACTAAGACGGATAATGATCTAATTCATATTGGAAAGCCGATTCCATTTGATACAGATGAGTTTTTACATCAGCTTGAGAATCTGGCAGTAGTAGCTTATGGAAATAATCCGGATATCAGAAGTTATGTGGAAGAGATTGTGCCGACTTATCATGCGGCAAAGGATGATTTGAAACTGCATGGAGAGACATATAAAAAATTGTTTGAAAAAGCAGCAGGAAATAAATAACAGGAAAAGAGGAAGTTATCATGTTCAGTAACAAAAATAATTTTCAGCCTTTTGAATCAAAGGTATGGCTTAGCAGTCCAACAATGTATCCGGACAGTATGAAATACGTTATGGAAGCATATGAGACAAACTGGATGTCAACTGTAGGAGCAAACATCAATGAAGTAGAACGTCTGGCATGTGAGAAAGTGGGATGCAAGTATGCAGTAGCGTTATCCGCAGGAACCGCAGCACTTCATATGGCAGTAAAACTTGCTGGTGTAAAGCCTGGAGATAAAGTATTTTGTTCCGATATGACATTTGATGCTACTGTAAATCCTGTTGTATATGAAGGCGGTGTGCCTGTATTTATTGATACAGAGTATGATACCTGGAATATGGATCCTGTAGCTCTGGAAAAGGCATTTGAACTTTATCCAGAGGTAAAAGTTGTAGTAGTAGCGCATCTTTATGGAACTCCAGGAAAGATTGACCAGATTAAAGCAATCTGTGAGAAACATGGTGCAGCAATTATTGAAGATGCAGCAGAATCTCTGGGAGCAACATATAAAGGTGTACAGACTGGAACATTTGGAACATATAATGCGATTTCATTTAACGGAAACAAAATTATTACAGGTTCTTCTGGCGGAATGCTTCTTACAGACAGTGAAGAAGCTGCGAATAAGGTCCGTAAGTGGTCTACACAGGCCAGAGAGAATGCACCGTGGTATCAGCATGAAGAGCTTGGCTATAACTACAGAATGAGTAATGTGATTGCAGGGGTTGTGAGAAGTCAGTTTCCACATCTGGAAGAGCATATTGCACAGAAGAAAGCAATTTATGAACGATACAAAGAAGGATTTAAAAATCTTCCTGTGAAAATGAATCCTTATGATGCTGACAATAGTGAGCCTAACTTCTGGCTATCTTGCATGATTATTGATGAGGATGCTATGTGTAAGCAGGTGAGAGGAGAATGTGATGTCCTCTATACATCTGAGAAAGGCAAAAGTTGTCCAACAGAGATTTTAGATGCAATCAGCAGTATTAATGCAGAAGGACGTCCAATCTGGAAACCAATGCATATGCAGCCGATTTATAGAATGAATGGATTTGCAACCAGAGAAGGAAATGGTCGTGCGAAGACGAATGCATATATTGCTGGCGGTATGCTGAGCAAGGTGGATGGAAAACCAATTGATATTGGAATGGATATATTTGCAAGAGGTCTTTGTCTGCCAAGTGATAACAAGATGACTGTAGAGCAGCAGGATAAGATAATTGCCGTAATTCGTGCTTGCTTTGAATAAACTAAATAAAAAATGGAGCATCAAAAGTGTACGCGAAATATTTTAAACGAGGGATTGATTTTATTTTAAGCTTATGTGCGCTGATTGTTCTTTTACCAGTTCTTTTGATCCTTATAATATTGGGGACTATATTTATGGGCGGAAACCCATTTTTTACACAGGAACGCCCTGGAAAAGATGAAAAGATTTTTAAATTAATTAAATTTAGGACAATGAGCAATAAAAAAGATAAAGAAGGAAATCTTCTTCCTGACGAATTACGACTGAATAAATATGGTAAGTTTTTACGCGCTTCTTCATTAGATGAATTGCCAGAGCTTATCAATATTTTGAAAGGTGATATGGCAATTATTGGTCCACGTCCGTTGCTTGTGAGATATCTTGACAGATATAACGAAGAACAGCGCCATCGCCATGATGTAAGACCAGGACTTACAGGATATGCTCAGGCGCATGGGAGAAATGCAGTGTCTTGGGAAGATAAGTTTGCAATGGATGTGTGGTATACGACACATATTACTTTTGTAGGAGATATTAAGATAATTATTGATACAGTTAAATCTGTATTGAAACATGAAGGGATTAGTTCAGAAACTTCTGCGACTATGGAAGAGTTTATGGGAACGCCAGTTGAAAAAAATAGTTCATGGAGGGCGCCTTATTGAAAAAGTTGATGATTATTGGTGCCAGTGGTCATGGAAAAGTGGTTGCGGATATTGCAGTGAAAAATGGATATGAGCAAATATTTTTTCTAGACGATAATGAAGATGTAAAAGAGTGTGCGGGATTTCCGGTGGTTGGCAAATGTATATTAGCAGCTGATAATGAAGATGATAAAATTGTTGCTATTGGAAACGAGAAAGTAAGAGAGAAAATTCAGAAAAATCTTAAAAATCTGGTTACATTAATTCATCCTAATGCGGTTATTAGTAGAAGAGTTAAGATTGGCGAGGGATCTGTAGTAATGGCTGGTGCGATTATTAATTCTGATGTAGTGATTGGAAAGGGATGTATCATAAATACCGGAGCAACTGTGGATCATGATTGTAGAATTGGAAACTTTTCTCATATTTCAGTTGGAGCACATGTAGCAGGAACATGTGAAATTAGTGATAGAACATGGGTTGGCGCTGGTGCTGTTGTAAGTAATAACATAAATATCTGTGAGGGGTGTTTAATTGGTGCAGGTGCAGTTGTAGTTAAAAATATAGAAAAAGCAGGAATATATGTTGGAGTTCCTGCTAGATATTTGAGGTGAGAATGTGAAGAAAGTTCTTATAGTGGCAACAGTATATCATTTTTTAAATTTTGAAAAAAGTGATATTCAAATATTAAAAAATATGGGATATGAAATACATACTGCAACAAATATGGAAGGTGAAAAATGGCTTCAAGATGATGGGACGTTTGATGATATAGATATCATAAAACATCAGATTGATTTTAGTCGCTCTCCTTTTTCAATAAAAAGTTTAAAAGCATATGAGGAGTTAAGAAGTCTAATAAAAAATTATCAGTTTGATATTATTCATTGTCATACACCAGTGGCAGCTGCAATTACAAGAATTGCTGCATTGCATGTCCGAGGAAAAAAGGCTTATATGATTTATACATGTCA
Organism: Blautia sp. Sow4_E7; assembly: GCF_052116245.1. NCBI lineage: Bacteria > Bacillati > Bacillota > Clostridia > Lachnospirales > Lachnospiraceae > Blautia > Blautia sp. Sow4_E7. Next base: position 4,962 of record NZ_JBQKLL010000017.1, on the reverse strand, counting down.
TGGTTTTCACTTTAATAAAAAGTCTGGTTTAAGAAATTGGATTTTATATTATCCCTTAGAAAGAATGTTAGCACATTTTACGGATATGATTATTACAATAAACAAAGAAGATTATGGAGTTATTAACAAATTTAAAGTAAAAGAGAAAAGGTACATACCAGGAGTTGGAGTTGATGTTGAGGGCATTTCTAGTATTTCTGTTGATAAAATAGCATTTAGAAGAAGTATGGGAATATCATCGAGTGCATTTGTAATAATGTCTATTGGAGAGTTATCAGATAGGAAAAATCAGCAAGTTATATTGCAAGCAATTGCGAAATTGAAAGATAAAAATATTATTTATGTAATGTGCGGAACAGGAAGTAAAAAAAATGACTATGAAGTCTTGGTAAATGACTTAGGAATAAAAGACCAAGTGATATTTACGGGACAGAGAGATCATGATTGGGTAATGAGATTTTCACATTGTATTGATTTAGGGGCAATTCCATCTAAAATAGAAGGGCTGGGTTTAGCTGGAATTGAAATGCTTGCAGCAGGAAAACCACTGGTTGGTTCTAATGTGCATGGAATTAAAGATTATTTAGTGGATGGGAAAACTGGTATAAGTTGTGATCCGGAAGATGCAGAAGAATTTGCAAAAGCAATTTTTAAATTGAAGAATGATAAAGAATACTATAATTTATGTATGAAAAATGCATATGGAATGGCAAAAAAATTTGATGAAAAAATATCAAAAAAAATGATGCTTGAAAATTATAAAATAGTAGAGCTATATTTGAGGAAAAATTCATGATATTTTGTGTGACGTTATCTATTATTCTGATATTGACTGGAATTGTAATTCAAAACAATAGAATATTAGCGGCTATTCAATCCATCTGGATATGGCTAGTGGTTGGATTTACAAATGGTGGAATGGATTTTGCTGAGAACAATTTAATTTACAAAAATACAGCATATGCAAAAATTAGCAGTCCAAGTACTTGGCTATCCAATTTGATTGGAAATTATACGAATTCTATGGGAATGGAGTATTGGGAATACAATGCAGTGGTTTCAGCGGTATTAATTTTAATATTATATTGGATTATATTAAAAAATACTAAGAAAATAAGCTTGTTTTATTCATTATTTTTAATATATCCTCTAGTTGACAGTGTAATACAAAAGAGATTCTTTATTGCTTTTGTTTTTTGTGTTATATCACTGATTGCAATGAAAAATAACAATATAAAAATGAGCATAATAGCAATTATATGTGCGTTAGGGTTTCATTTCAGTGCTATTATTTTGGTTCCATATTTATTTATGGATATCATTTTAAAGAAGCATATTAAAGTTATATGGATGATTTTAGCGCTTGAGGTTTATATAATTTTCTTTCAACGTAATTTAGTAGCAATAATATTAGGAGATAATTCAGCGAAAGTGACTACTTATATGAATAATAATATAAGTTTAAAAGCAGGATTATTGTTTGTCTGTGTGCAAGTAATTTTAGTCCTTCTTACACTATATATTGAAAATCCTAATTTATTCCTAAGAAATTTATCTATAAATTCAAGAGAAAATTATATTATGAGAATAAATATATTTTCTTTACTTTTCATTCCATTACTTTTTATGGATTCTACTTTTTTTAGATTTTATAGAATTATTATGGTAGTAACTTATACTGATATTGGAAAAGCCTTTAGAGGAAAATTGTTAAAAAATTCTTATAGATATTATATGGGAATGGCATATATTATTTTAATTATTACCTTTCAGGTTATGACAGTAAACTTGGGAGAATTTGGTTGGAATGAGGTTTTAGATACTCTATTTAAATACAATCAAGTTTTAGGAGGAATAGCATGTTATTGAGTATAATTATTCCAGCTTATAATGCGGAACGTTATATAAAAAGAACTATTGAAAGTGTACTTCAGCAAACATATCAGCTGCTGCAAATAATAATTGTAGATGATGGCTCAACTGATAAAACTGCATCGATATTAAATTGGTATGCTAAAAAGGATAATAGAATTGAAATTATACATAAAGAAAATGAAGGATTATCGAGCGCAAGAAATGCAGGGTTAGAAAAAGCAATTGGGAATTATGTGTTTTTTTTAGATTCGGACGATTGGTTGGAAAAAAATTACTTAGAAACATGTATGGAAGTTTTGAAAAAAAAGAGAGTAGATGTTTTATTCACGCCTTATATAAGAGAATACAAGAATAGATCAATGAAAACGAATCTGTTTGATAATTCGTACATAGAATTTTCTAAGGAGATGGTTCAAAATAAGTTATTATTACGCTTATTTGGACCAGTAGATGAAGAAGAAAAAGATCCAACTAAATTAGATAATTTTAATACTGCATGGGGGAAATTTTATAATAGGAAGATAATTAAAAACATTAAATTTGAGCCGAGAAATATTGTAGGGCTATCAGAGGATTTGTGGTTTAATATTAATATCTTTTATTTTGTGAATAGTGCAATATATTTAGGAAATGTGTATTTACATTACAACAAGGTAAATGATGAATCATTGGTGTCGACATATCATCCAGAATTGGCCAGCACGAGAAAAAATGTTAGCCAAATGATGAGAAATTTTGCAAGGAAATATCAGTTAGAAAAAAAGTTTTTTGAAGCACTAAATAATCGTATTGTTTTACTTTCGTTTTCAGATGTACTCTCTGTTTGTCATTCGAATTTAAATTTTGAGGAAAAACAGCATGTATGCAAACAGATAATATATGATGATATGTTTAGGGATGCGTTAAAAGCTTTTTCTTATAAAAATATGAAATTTATGTGGAAGATATTTTATAAATTAGAAGAAATAGGAAGTACAAAGTTAATTCTGTTATTTGTTAATCTTGCACTTAACTTTAGAGAGAGGGTAAAAAGAAATTGAATAAAATTGCATTTATAATTCCATATTTTGGGAAATTTAATAATTATTTTCAACTGTTTTTGAAATCATGTAAGATGAATCCAACTGTGACGTGGCTTATTTTTACGGATGACAAAACTGATTATCAATATCCTCCAAATGTTAAAGTAGTATATACAGAGTTTAAAACTATACAGCAACGCATTCGAAATAAATTTGATTTTGCAGTTTCTATTGAGCGTCCATACAAGTTATGCGATTATAGACCAACATATGGATATATTTTTGAGGATTATTTAAAAGATTTTGATTATTGGGGATACTGTGACTGTGATCTAATTTGGGGTAATATTAGAAAATATATTTGTGATGATATTTTAGAAGGTTATGATAAAATAGGAGTGTATGGTCATTGTGCAATTTTTAAAAATACTTATGAAATAAATAGATTATTTATGAGTTCATTAAATGGAGAGCTAATATACAAAGAAGTTTTGGCTGATGTTAGGAACCATTCATTTGATGAAGAATACAATAACAGCATTAATAATATTTTTATAACTAATGGTTTACGTGTATTTGAAGGGCTGAAAATTGCTAATATTTATATGAAATCTTCTTTTTTTAGATTAGTTAATATGAATTCAGAACATAAATATGAAGTTGAGTCAAGAGTGAGGGGATTTTTTGTTTGGAATGATGGCAATTTAGAAAGATATTATGTTGATAATGGAAAAATAAATAAAGAAGAATTTTTATATATTCATATGCAATCTAGAAAAATGAAAAATAAAGTAAATGAAGAACGGTTTAAAATAATTCCTAATTCGTTTGAAAATATAGAAAAATATCCGATTGTGGACGATGATTTTTATAAAATTAAAACATATCATTTTAACACACATTATTGGAAGCTAAGAAGTAGAAATTTAGTTATAAAATGTAAACGTTTTATGGAGAATAGAGAGAACTAAATGAAGGAAAAAATTACAGTTATTGTTCCATTGTATAATGCAGAAGCATATGTAAAACAATGTATAGAAGGATTATTGGCTCAAACTTATAAGGAATTTAGAGTAATTCTAATTAATGATGGATCAACAGATGATACGGGAAATTTATGTAAAAAATATACACTATTAGACGAGCGGTTTTGTTATATAGAGCAAGAGAATGGAGGAACAGGAAAAGCAAGGAATATAGGAATAGAAAATACGGAAACTCCATTTATGTTGTTTTTAGATTGCGATGATAGATTACCTCAAAATGCAATTGAGATTTATATGGGTGTATTGGATGAGGCAGATTTAGTTGTTGGTGGAATAGAAAAAACAGAGGGAAAACAAACAAAAGAATTTATGCCTCATCAAAAAAAAATCAAAGGAAAAAAAATGATTGCACAATCATTATTGGAAGAAATGTATTTTATCAATCCTGTATGTAGCAAATTATATAAAACAAAAATTATTAAAAATAATGATATTTGTTTTAATGATTTTAAATATGGAGAAGATACAGATTTCATATACACGTATTTAAAATACGCAGATACTATTTTGTTTTTGAATAAAATAGTATATTGTGTAAATGCTACAGAAGGATCGTTATCGTTAAGTCCTGTACCAGAAATTTGGACATATATGAAAAAATTATATGAAAAAGGCAAACAATTTGATCAAAACAATAAACAATTTTGCTATATGTTGTTTTTAAGATCTGTAAAAACTTCTCTATTAATAAAAACAAGGGAAACGAAGGACGATTTTTATAATGTTTGTACACTGATAGTTGATTATATTGTTGCGGAAAATATAGAGGTAATATTTGAAGGTGGGATTTACGACAAATTGGTGATTATGTGTGTATTGAATAAGCATTGGTTTATATTGTATGAGATATTAAAGGTGCGTACAATTATAGGAATATAAGGTCTGCGGTTTGTAAAGATAGAGATTAACCTGAATTATTCACGGAACAGTATCTAAACTGATAACTGTACCATGAATCCGAAAATTGACCCATGTAGCCTAAACATCGCTCAATCAGTTTCCAAAAAGGGTATAAAATC
>NZ_JBQKLL010000016.1:0-73873 GCF_052116245.1 Blautia sp. Sow4_E7 | reverse complement strand
ATTTTTCGTCATCATAAAAAACACCGCCCTTCTGATATTTATTATATCAGAAAAGCGGTTCCAACAATAGCAAAACCCTGCAAAAGCAGGGCTTTGTCTACAATCTGAAATCCTCGCTCTTCGGCGAGGATTTTTCTTAGTTCATAAACTTCTTCAATTCATCCATAAAAGTACTTACATCTTTAAATTCTCTATACACCGAAGCAAATCGCACATACGCCACCGAATCTAAATCTTTCAAGTGGCTCATCACGATCTCCCCGATTTTTGTGCTGGAGATTTCTTTGTCTTCGGCGTTGAAGATGTCGCCTTCTATGGCGTCGATCATGGCTTCCAGTTTATCTCTGGCGATGGGGCGCTTGTAGCAGGCGCGGCGGACACCGTTGATCAGCTTGCTGCGGTCGTACTGCTCGCGGTTCAGGTTTTTCTTGATCACCGTTAGTGGGATCGTTTCTACATTCTCATAGGTGGTAAATCTTCTTCCACAGGAATCGCACAGCCTTCTGCGTCTTATGGAATTGGTCTCTTCCACTGGTCTTGAATCTACTACTCTTGTATTATCCTGATTACAGTATGGACATCTCATGTATTTATTTCCCCTTCCTCACGGCTCCCCTTCTGCCATGCGATGCGTTTATTTATTATCGATCCTTAAATTTCCTCTATTGCCCCATCCAGGCAAAATCTTCCACAAATTGTGACACAAAACTTGCAGATAACCTTCCTGGAGCATGCGCTCGCTTTAGTGATCCGTCTCACAATCTATTTCATTCAGTAACATAAAACGGACTGAACTTCTTATTTCTTATTATACTTTAACTATCAAAAGTATGTCAACAAACTCCATACATATTTTCAGAATTTTTGCATAATCTCATAAAAAAACAGGTATTTTCCATGCGTATCTGCGAATTGAAACAAAAAGAAGTGATCAATATCTGTACCTGCCGGACGCTTGGCTGTCCGGTGGATGTGGAGTTTAACTGTGAGACCGGATGTATTACAGCCCTGGTTGTTCCCGGGCCAAACAGTTTCTACTTTTGTTTCTGGGGACCAGGCAGTGAATATGTGATTCCCTGGAACTGTATCCGGCAGATTGGGGACGACATTATCCTGGTGGAAATCGATGAAAAACACTGCTGTAAAAAGGACTAATATTGCCGTCCACTAATATGGAAATTTTATAAAAATACCATTCTTATACCGCATCCCCTTGACAATCTTTCAAAATATTTCCCCGAACTGTCAAGGGGCAATAATTTTTATATTTTCCCGAAAAAAGAATATTTATCCTCCCACGTGAGAATCATTGTTACTGTTCACTTCGTTCTCAGTAACACGCTTCGCGATGCACAGAAATCATGCTTTGCATGATTTCGCGCCGAACTTCTCGGTTTTTCTGTGAGCTTTGCTCACAAAAAACACCTCGCGGAATGTTTCCTATGAACAGTTACAAATATTTTTGTATCACCTTGATTTGTTTACTTATGCACAAAAGGAGGATTCAAATAATGGCACTTAACAAAGTTGAAATTTGCGGAGTCAATACATCGAAGCTTCCGGTACTGAAAGCAGAAGAAAAAGAGGAGCTTTTTCGCAAGATCAAGGAGGGTGACGAAGAAGCCAGGGAACTTTACATTAAGGGGAATCTGCGGCTGGTTCTCAGCGTGATCAAGCGTTTTTCCAACAGCAGCGAAAATATGGATGATCTTTTTCAAATCGGCTGTATTGGACTTATAAAGGCGATTGATAATTTTGACACTACATTGAATGTGAAATTTTCTACTTATGCGGTGCCTATGATCATTGGGGAGATTCGGCGGTATCTTCGGGACAATAACAGTATCCGGGTGAGCAGGTCCCTGCGGGATATTGCTTACCGGGCGATTTATGCCAAGGAGACTTATATGAAGGCGAACCTGAGGGAGCCTACCATTGCAGAGATTGCCAGTGAGATCGGGATTGAAAAAGAGATGATCGTGTATGCCATGGATGCCATTCAGAATCCGGTGTCGCTTTTTGAGCCGGTTTATACAGAGGGTGGGGATACACTCTATGTGATGGATCAGATCAGCGATAAGAAAAACAAGGAGGAGACCTGGGTGGAAAATCTGTCGCTGCGGGAGGCTATCAACCGGCTGAATAAGCGGGAGCGGCATATCATAGACTTGCGTTTTTATGAGGGCAAAACACAGATGGAGGTTGCGCAGGAGATTGGGATTTCCCAGGCGCAGGTCAGCCGTCTGGAAAAAAATGCGCTGAAAACTATGCGAAATTATCTGAGGGCGTAGCTGGATATAGTTTCCCGGACGCGCTTTTACAATGTATATTCACCGCAGGTCGTCGCAACATTCCGCCAAGCTTATGTCTAACTGCGACTAAGCCGCTCGGGAGAGCCCTCTCGGCTAAGTCTTCGTAAGACATGGATCTCGTCTCCATTAAAACCGCTCCTGAAATGACCTGCTACATGAATATACATTGCAAAATCGCTGGTTGCTGGCCAGCGATTTTACTTATTATGCTACTATTCTAATGCTTTCTCTAATTCTTTTACTACTATCTTTAATGCTTTAATTCTAGCATACTTCTTATCTACAGATTCCAGGATATGCCAGGGAGCGTAGGTGGTGCTGGTCTTGGCCAGCATTTCGTCTACGGCGCCTTCGTAGGCGTCCCATTTTTCGCGGTTGCGCCAGTCTTCGTCGGTAATCTTCCACTGTTTTTCCGGGTTGTTCTGGCGGTCGGTAAAGCGGGCAAGCTGGGTGTCTTTGTCGATCTGTACCCAGAATTTGATGATCACGGCGCCCCAGTCGGACAGCTCTTTCTCGAATTCATTGATCTCGTTATAGGCACGTTTCCAGTCGTTTTCGCTGCAGAAGCCTTCCAGGCGCTCTACCATTACACGGCCGTACCAGGTGCGGTCGAAGATGGCGATATGGCCGTCTTTGGGAAGTCTGGTCCAGAATCGCCAGAGATAGTGGCGGGCTTTCTCGTGGGGCTCCGGGCTGGCGATGGGATGTACTTCGAAGCCGCGGGGATCAAGGGCTTCTGTGATCCGCTTGATATTGCCGCCTTTTCCAGCTGCATCCCAGCCTTCGTAGGTGATGATTACCGGCACACGCTTGCGGTACAGACGGTTGTGCAGCTCGCCCAGTTTCTTCTGGAGATGCTTCAGCTCTTTTTTGTATTCCTCGTCCTCGATCACCTTGTCTGCCAGTTCGATTTCAGAAAGCTTCGGCATTTTCTCGAGCGGGAAAACGTTTGGAAGAAGCGGCGCACTGTGGGCGCTGTTCTGCAGGGCTACCTCAATGTTATTTACCATTATCTCAAGAACCTGAAGCTCTGCAAAGTTACGGTCTTTTGCATCGATGATATACCAGGGCGCAATGGAAGTATTGGTGTCAGTCAGATAGCGGTCGAAGATCTTCTGGCAATGTTTATAGTGTTCGTTCTGCCACTTGTCAAAGGTATTCACACGCCATTTGGTGTCCTGCTCTTTGTTCAGCTTCTCCATACGTCTGGTCTGTTCTTTTTTGTCAATCTGCATAAAAAATTTCAAAACCAGATAGCCGTTGTCTGTGAGCTGCCGTTCGAAATGCTTGATGCTTTCGATCCGTTTGGCGTAATCCTCTTCTTCCAGGCCATTCAGGCAATCTTTGCAGGTCTGCTCCATCCAGCCGGAATCCAGAAAGGTAAATTTACCGGCTTCCGGGATCTGGTTGAAATAACGGTACAGAAATGGTTTGCGCAGCTCATCTTCTGTAGGCTTGGACATGGTTGCCACTTTAAAGAAACGGGGATCAATGTATTTGATCACTCTGCCAATGGTGCTTCCCTTGCCGGACGCACCCCAGCCTTCAAAAAGCACCAGCACTGGCAGCTTGTGTTCTTTTAGTTTCATCTGCTGCTGATACAGCTTTTCACCAGCTTCCCTTATCCTCTTTTTCAACTCTTCCTTTTCCGGAATTTCCTCCGGGATCCAGGTTTTCAACATAAAAACGTCCTCCTCACGTACAATTATTTTCAAACTCAAAAACTATCTTTCCTGCCAAAAGTTAATATTATATTTTTTCGTGCTCCTATTATTTTCTGCATTATAACATAGTTATTCCCATTTTGCATGAATTTTACAAATATTTAACCGAATTTGACTTGCACTTTCGCTAACAACCAAAAGGCCTGCAACTTCTTCTATACAACCTGATATTTTTGTGTTATCATACAGGAAAATCATATTTGTACAGACCTTGCAAAGACGCAGCATTTTGGATGTTGCGCCTTTCTTTTCGTCAAATGGATGTTCATAACTTACCAAAGGAGGAATTCCCAATGCCCTTACCTGTCTTTATTGAAATGACCTTGTCTGCCATCCTGACCGTGTGGTCGCCGGGACCAAATAATATTCTTCTGCTCTCCACTGCCAGCAAATACGGTGTTTCCGGAAATCTTCGGTTTATGACCGGGATCTGGAGCGGTTCTCTTACCTTGATGTGTCTTTCCGGGCTATTCTGCAGCACTCTGGGAAAAATTGTTCCAGGGATCCAGCCGGTTATGAAATACCTTGGTGCAGCTTACGTGCTTTACCTTGCCTGGCAGACCTGGCGCAGACTTCCCCCTTCTGACAGCACCCAGGAAAAAAAGCCGACCTGGATCATGGGATTTTTCCTGCAGCTGGTGAATGTGAAAATCATCATCTATGGGCTGACCATGTTTTCCGCTTATATTCTGCCATATGAAACAAGAGTTCCTATGCTCTTTTGCTTTGCCGTGTACCTCATGTTTCTCGGAGCGCTAGGAAACCTAATCTGGGCATTTGCGGGAAATGCACTGAAGAGATTTTACAGTGGACATTACAAATTAATGAACGGGATCATGGCACTGCTGCTGGTATGGTGCTCTCTTAGGATTACCGGACTGCTGTAAGATACTCATATTGTTCCCGCGCTATACACTTGCTAAAAAATATATTGTAAATTTTCGCTAAATACCAAGTTCACGCGCACCACAGACTTGAAGCGCTGCTCACGCAAAAAACACCTGCCGAAATGTGTTATCTTTCACATTCCAGCAGGTGTTTTCTATAGGGCACTATTCAATTTATCAGACACATGCATCAAATCGATACACGTTTATGCCAATTTACTTAAATGCGTCTACCAGCTCCTGACCATCGTCATATCCCTGGTTTTTCAGCTCTTCTACGAACCACTCGTCTACACCGTCTACCGCTTCTTTAAAGGAATCAATATCCATATCCTCTTTTGCAGTAAAGGTAACACCATTTTTCTCTTCCCAGCGGTTCATGATCTCATTTGCACCGGAGCGGTTGATGTAACGCTCATACTCTACAGCCATTCTTCCGGCTTTGTCTACAACGGCCTGCTGCTCTGGTGTAAGGCCATCATAGATATCCTGGTTGATGCAGAAGAACAGACAGTCGTAGATTGCATCCCACAGGGAGCAGTACGGCTGAACCTCCTGTACACTGGCTGCGTCGATTGCAGGAAGTGGGTTCTCCTCTCCTTCTACAGTGTTCTGCTGAAGGGCGGTGTAGGTCTCAGACCAGTTCATGTTAGTTGCATCTGCGCCCCATCTCTTATAGCACTCCATAAGAAGATTGGAACCGGCAACACGGATCTTCAGGTTCTTCATATCATCCACGGATTTTACTTCCCGGACGCTGTTGGTCAGCTCACGGAAACCATTCTCTGCAATACCCATGCAGTGCAGTCCGTACTCGCTGAGGATTTCCTTCATCTTCTCTCCAGCCTCGCCGTCAAACTTGGCATCTGCATCTTCCACAGAGTCATAAATAAACGGCAGGGAAACTACGTTAAATCTTGGGTCAAATGCAGAGTAGATCAGATTGGAATGCATGGAAATCTGTACCGGGTCTCCATTCATCAGTGCCTGGATTCCCTCGGACTGGTTTCCGTTTGTCAGCTGGTCTGCTGCATATACATTTACTTTTACTTTTCCGCCTGTGGCTTTTTCCATCAGCTCACCGAATTTACGGCCGCCCTCTGCCCAGGTAGAGGTCTCAGTTGTGGAGCATGCAAAGTTCCAGGTGGTCTCTTCCCAGTCAAGGTCGCTGTAATCACCGATTCCGGTAAATGCCTCTACCAGTTCTTCTGCATCCTCGTATCCCTGGGATTTCAGTTCCTCGATGAACCACTCATCTACACCGTCAACGGCTTCCTTGAAGGACTCAATATCCATATCGTCTTTTGCAGTGAAGGTAACGCCGTTTTTGTCTTCCCAGCGGCTCATGATCTCTTCGTCACCGGAGCGGTTGATGTAACGCTCATATTCCACAGCTTTCTGTCCAGCCTCGTCTACAACCGCCTGCTGCTCTGGAGTCAGTCCGTCATAGATTTCCTGGTTGATACAGAAGAACAGACAGTCATAGATGGCATCCCACATGGAGCAATATGGCTGAACCTCCTGTACGCTGGCTGCATCGATTGCAGGAAGCGGGTTCTCCTGTCCCTCAACGGTATTCTGCTGAAGGGCAGTATAGGTCTCAGACCAGTTCATGTTGGTTGCGTCTGCGCCCCATCTCTTATAGCACTCCATAAGAAGGTTGGAACCGGCAACACGGATCTTCAGGTTCTTCATGTCATCCACAGTTTTTACTTCGCGGACACTGTTGGTCAGCTCACGGAAACCATTCTCTGCAATACCCATGCAGTGGAGTCCGTACTCACCAAGGATCTCTTTTAATTTCTCACCAGCCGCGCCGTCAAATTTGGCATCTGCATCTTCCACAGAATCATAAATAAACGGCAGGGAAACTACGTTAAATCTTGGGTCAAATGCAGAGTAGATCAGGTTGGAATGCATGGAGATCTGTACCGGGTCTCCGTTCATCAGCGCCTGGATTCCCTCGGACTGGTTTCCATTTGTCAGCTGGTCTGCTGCATATACGTTTACTTTTACTTTTCCGCCTGTGGCTTTTTCCATCAGCTCACCGAATTTACGGCCGCCATCTGCCCAGGTAGAGGTCTCCGTTGTGGAGCATGCAAAGTTCCAGGTAGTCTCCTCCCAGCCAAGATCACTGTAGTCTGCGATCTCGTTGAAGGAATGATCCTCATCTCCAGCGGCAGAAGCTGCGGAGGAACCGCTGTCACCAGAAGCAGAATCACCGGAATAAGCGCCATTTTTTGCAAGGGCTCTTGGAAGTGCTGTGGAAGTTACCGGAATATAAGTAACAATAAGAAGGACTGCGATACAAGCTGCCAGCATTGGCATAACAGCTTTGGAAATTTCCTGAAGGGTAACTTCCATGCCTTTTTTGATCTTGATTCCGATTGCCACGAACAGGTTGACACCAACCGGCGGAGTTACCTGGCCAATTGCAAGGTTGACTGTTGCCATAACACCAAATGCAACCACATCATAGCCAAGTGCTTTGCATACCGGAAGCATAACCGGGATGAAAATGTACATGGCAGAGTTTGCATCGATAAAGCATCCTGCAATCAGGAAAATGATGTTTACGATCAGAAGGAAGGTAAACTGGTTATGTGCAATGCTTCCAAGGAGCTGGGAAGCTGCGTCTGCAATACCAAACTTGGTACATACGTAGGAAAACAGGGATGCACATGCTACGATCAGCATGATTCCACCAGTTGTTTTTGCAGAATCCACACAAAGGTCAAACAGGTCTTTTAATTTAACCTCACGGTAGATCACCATACCTACAAACAGACCATATACAACGGATACAGCGGCTGCCTCAGTAGGGGTAAAGATACCGCCGTAAATACCGCCAAGGATGATGACCGGCATTAAGAATCCCCAGAAAGCATCTTTAAATGCGTCCCAGCGTTCTTTTGCAGTTGCCTTCTTCTGGGCTGGCTGAATGTCTTTTCTTCTGGCTTCTACCATAACCACGATCACAAGGGCAACACCCATCAGGATTCCAGGTACGATTCCAGCCATGAACATATCTGCGATAGATACGCCTGTGATGGAAGCATATACAACGAATGCAATACTTGGCGGGATGACAATGGCAATGGAGCTTGACGTTGCCATCAGGGCTGTGGAGAACGGTGCACTAAAACCGCCTCTTTCTACCATTGCAGGTACCAGAACAGCTCCAAGGGCTGCTACAGTAGCCGGACCGGATCCGGAGATCGCACCGAAGAAGCAGGCTACGATAACGCACACGATTGCGATACCGCCTCGTCTGTGTCCCACACAGGTGTCTACGAATTTAACAAGTCTTTTGGAAATTCCGGCTTTTGCCATGATATTTCCGGAAAGTACGAAGAATGGGATTGCCAGAAGGAGGAATTTACTGATTCCGGCATACATGTTGGTTGCAACAATGGTAAGGGAGGTTCCAGAGTACAGGATCGCACATACGGAGGACAGTCCCAGACAGATTGCAATGGGTACTCCCATGATCAGGAAAACAAAAAATGAAATAAAAAGAACTGCACTTATCATTTATTTATCCTCCTTTTTCAGATTGCCTGTACAATAGTCAAGACAGTATTCAATAAAATGTAAGATCATACATCCGGATCCGATTGGCACGAAGGACCAGAAGATCCACTCCGGCCAGTTGAGAACGAAGGTACGTTTTCCGTTTTCCAGCTGTGTGATTACTTTTTCCATACCGAACCAGAATAAGATGGCGGTAAAAATAATGCACAGAACCGTGGTAAGGATAACGGACGGTTTTTTCAGTTTCTCAGGGAGACGGTCTGTTACCAGTGACAGGTTGACCAGTTCTCCTTCGCGGCATGCAAGTGCTGCAGCCATTAAGGTGATCAGTACAAAGACTGCGACCACAAGTTCCTCGGTAAAGGACCAGGAACGATGGATGACTTTACGGGAAAATACGTTTCCCACAGTCAGGACCAGTATCAGCAGGGTGGATACTACAAGAATCACATTTTCTACTGCTGCTACTGCATTCATGATTTTTTTGAAGACTTTCATGCTCTCTCCTCCTCTAAGTTACTTGTCTGGTTTTCGTCTTTCGTATTTTTGCGTAAAAAAAATCCGTCCCCAAACTAGGGACGGACCATATTAGACCGCAACCACCCTGTTTCCCCTTTGAAACAAGTACGAAAAGACAACGTACCGACATACGCGATTCCGATAACGGGGAACGGCCGTGGAAACCTACTTGATGCTGCTCTTCATTTCGTACCCTGAAACAGGTGTTACTTATGAAGCGTTCGGCTTCCCTTCTCGGGGATGATCTTCAAAACAGACCTGCCGCTGTTTTCCACCAACACAGCTCTCTGTAGACAAGGTGCTTCTGTTTCTACTGCTTCCCTTCAAGGAATTTGAGCCTTTTTAAATTTAGTTGTTTAACGAACTGAAGTAATTTTACTACCAAAATTTCGGGAAGTCAAGTATAATTATACAAGTTTTATACATTATTTTGTGGCGTAAAAGTTTGTCAGGAGGGACGCATTCGGACAATGGGTATTACTCACTCACCGGCGCAACGCTACGATGAAATGGTTCGCTGGAGTAATACCCATTGCCCAAATGCTGTGTACTGGCTGGGACTGGTTGGCAGATAGCAACTTAACTCAGCACCTTTTTGGACTCTTCATCCGCAAACTGCTGTCGTACCAACTGGTAATAGTAGCCTTTCTTCTCCAACAAATCCAGATGTTTTCCCTGCTCCACGATCTTGCCATCACGGACTACCAGGATCAGGTCAGCGTTTCGGATAGTGGACAGGCGGTGGGCGATGAGGAAGGAGGTTCGTCCTTTCAGGAGCTTGTCTGTGGCCTGCTGGATCAGCTGCTCGGTTTTGGTGTCGATGGAGGAGGTTGCTTCGTCCAGGACAAAGATGGCGGGATCTGCCAGTACGGCCCGGGCAAAGGAGAGGAGCTGTTTTTCTCCGGTAGAGAGGCGGTCACCGCCTTCGCCTACGTCGCTGTCATAGCCTTTGTCCAGTTTCTCGGCTACCTCATCGGCATGGACCGCTTTGGCAGCAGCTTTCACTTCTTCATCTGTAGCGTCCAGTCTTCCATAGCGGATGTTTTCCATCACAGTACCGGAAAACAGATGGGGATTCTGCAGTACATACCCGATGTTGCTGTGCAGCCACAGCTGGCTTCTCTCACGGTAATCTCTGCCGTCAATCAGAATACGTCCGCTGGTAGGCTCAAAGAAACGGCAGGCCAGATTCACCAGCGTACTTTTTCCAGCGCCAGTCTCTCCCACGATTGCTACATTGGTGCCAGCGGGGATCTTCAGATGGAAATTGCTGAGCACTTCTTCTTTTCCATCAGGATATTGGAAGGAAACATTTTCAAATTCGATATCGCCTTTGATCGGTTCCCAGTTTTCTTTGTGAGGATGGAAGAAATCCCCATATTTTTCCAGGACTTCCGGAGAATCTACCACCTGGGGCTTTTCTTCCAGAAGAGAGGTCACTCGCTCAATGTTTGCCTGGGCGGAAATACACTCTGAGAGAATTTCGGCAAGTCTCTGAATTGGTTCAAAAATTCCAACTGCATATGCAGTAAATGTAGCAAGGGTTCCAATATCCATACTTCCATTCAGAACCATAATGCCGCCCCGCTCCAATACGATTGCAGTTGCAAGGGCGCCGAAAAATACAACCATTGGAACATACACGGCGTTCAGTCTGGCGGCCTTAATGGAAGCCCCACGCATCTCCTCTGTCACAGAAGAAAATTCGCGAAAATTCTTCTCTTCCACCACCAGGGATTTCACCGTCTTTGCCCCCATAATACCTTCGTTGTAGCCGCTTGTGATCTTGGAATTGATCTTTCGCACCTGACGGTTCCAGGTCAGGATCTTGTTCTGGAAATACCAGGTAAGCACCGCAATGGCTGGAACGATCAGCATGATCACCAGCGCCAGCTTCCAGTTCAGGAACAGCATGGCTACAAACACGCCTGCCACATAAAAGATGGCCCACAGCATATCGATCACGTCCCAGGCGATCAGCTCTGTGATCCTTGCCACATCATTCATCACCCTGGACAGGATATATCCAACCGGAGTTGCATTGTAGTAGGAAAAAGACAGCTTCTGAAGATGAACAAACAGGGCTCGTTTCATATCCCGGCCGGTTTCCACATCCAGCGTCATACAGCCTCTGGTAAAGCAGATAACCGACCACATCTGAAAAAGGATCACTGCAATGTAAACAGCAATGAACCCTCCAAGACCCACCAGGGTATTCTTCGCAATGAAGGAATCAATGGCCTGGCGCTGAAACAGCGGCATAATAATATCTACCACGGAACAGAGAATGTTCATCACGATTACCATGAGCAGCACATTTTTACGGGGTGCCAGAAATGGGAACACCTTTTTCCAGATGGAAAGATCAATGGATTTCGTATATTCTTTTTCTTCTATTCGCATGCTGCACCTCCTTCCATGAGACAGATGTCACTGTTCATCTGAATCTCGTAAATATCTTTATAGGGACCTTCCTGACGAATCAGTTCTTCATGAGTGCCCATCTGCTGGATTTCCCCTTTGTCCATCACAATAATGCAATCTGCCTGCATAAGAGAGGTGATCCGGTGGGAAATCATGATCACCGTTGCTTTCTCCATCTCCTTTTTCAGCTCTTTTCGGATCTTATTGTCTGTCTCTGTATCTACTGCGGAAAGGGAATCGTCAAATACCAGGATTGGCGCTTCTTTCATCAGCATTCTGGCAATAGCCACACGCTGCTTCTGTCCGCCGGACAATGTGACGCCACGCTCGCCCACAATGGTATCGTAACCATCTGTAAAATGCTGGATTGCCTCATCCACACAGGCAATTCCTGCTGCATGGCGGATTTCTTCGTCCAACAGCTTCTCCTTTGTGATGCCGATATTCTCACGGATAGTTCTGGAGAAAAGAAAGGGCTCCTGAAGGACCATGCCAATGTTCTGGCGCAGATACTGGCGGTCCATGTCACGAATGTCCACACCGCCAATGGTAATGCTGCCGCAGTCTTCCGGCAGATCGTATAAACGATTCAATAAATGGACAAGAGTTGATTTTCCACTTCCGGTTGTGCCAAGGATTGCGAAGGTGCTGCCGGAGGGGATGGTGAAATTGATATTTTTCAGGACCGGATGGTCTGGGGCGTAACCGAAGGATACATTGTGAAAGCAGATGTCGCCATCCATGGCAGGTTTCATTCCACTAACATACCCCAAGTTCTGCTTGTCTCCACAGCCTTTATTTCCTGACTCCTCACTCTGCCCTGCATTCTTCTTTTTCACAGTATTCTCTGTATTTTCTTTTCCGGCAGTAGACTCGCTTTCGCAGTCTGCTGCATCCTCTTCCTCCGCCTCCAGAATATAAGCCACACGCTCCATGGAAACCCCAGCCTTGCTCATATCCGAAATGATCCTTCCCAGGCTTCGCACTGGCCAGGTCAGGGACGCATTGTAGGAAATAAATGCCATAAACTCTCCTAATGTAATCCGTCCATTTACTGCGAAAACCACTCCAGTCACCATAACCGTCAGAACCTGTAAGTTTGTGATCAGATCTCCTGATGCCCAATAAACACTCATCAGTTTTCCAAGATAAACCCACAGATTAGAATACGCATTATTCTTCTCATCAAACCGGTCGATCTCATATTTCTCTCTTCCAAATGCCCGCACCACACGGACTCCAGTCAGATTCTCCTGCACCGTACTGGAAAGAGCTCCCTCTGCCTCATCTGCATCCTGAAACCGTTTCCCGATCCTGAAATAAAAATAGCAGGAATAGCCAATGATCACCGGGAAAAAGGCTGCCGCGGCCAAAGTGATCTGCACATTCATGGAAAACATGATTCCCAGATACAGCACGATCAGGAAACAGATCCGGAACACCTCTGGAAGCTGTCTGCACACAAAGTTGCGGATCACTTCCACATCCGAAGTACACCTCTGGATGATCTCCCCTGTCTGGTGCTTTACATGCCAGGAAAAGGGCAGATACTGGGTGTGATGATACAACGTATCCCGGATGTATTTCAAAAAATTTTCAGAGCCTTTTGCTAGGCACATTTTGCTTAAGTAGTTAAAAACTCCCGACAGAACTGCAGACGCCGCCACCAGAAGAGCTACCAGAAGCAAGGTCTGCCCCACGTTCAGACTCTCTGGGATTCCATCTTGCACCAGAATGTGGTCTGCCGTATATTTCACAATCTGTGGGATCAACGCATTGCATGCTGTAAACAGCACCGAAAATAAAAGCGTCCCCACAAAGAACCGAATATTTCCTTTTAGAAAACGGAAAATGATCCGGAATTTCTCGGTTTTGTTTTTCGTTATCATACTCTCCTCCCTGTACTAGCTCTGCTTTTAAACTCGACCCCAAAATTGGCGCAAAAAAAGACACCCCTTAACCATTACCTGGCCAAGGGATGTCCTTTATCCGCAAAAATCAATACTGTCATACAAAATACGACAGGTCAGTCTATAAAAGCAGGCAGCTGGATATTCCTTAATCTCAGGTTACTATATAAATTCTTATTGCATCTTACTCCTGTGATCTTCATATTACTGCCTCCTTTCCTTTCTTTTCATCACATGTGTGCTTTTAACTATAAAACAGGAAATCTATTCTGTCAAGCACTTCTTAACACCAAAAGCCCTGCATATCTTCTCTGTTACATCTTCTTCCAGTGCAGCATTTCCCACATAGCCTTCAAATCCACTGAAAAATTCCCACGCTTCTGGGAGCAGATACAGCTGTTTTCTCACATATTCATCCAGCACCACGGCACTAGGAAGAAAATTCTTATATGCCGAGCTCTGCTCTCCAAGCACATAAATTTTATGCCCTTTATCCAACTGCTCCAAACGTTTTTTCTGCTCTGCGTTTGGTAGAAGATCTGCATTTACCAGAACACTTCCCTGTTCCGGCTTTCTCACCAGCTTCATGGAAATGTGCCCGTTTTCTGCCTTTTTCTTGTCGCATACCAGGTATTCTTTCTCCTGATAGGATACAACTTCCACCTGTCCCTCCTCTGGCTGCTCTGCCACAAGAACCGGAAGCCGCATCACCCGAAGACGGTTCTCCTGGCCATAGCTTCCCAGCTGCTGGCAATCTGCAGGCGCATAGATCCGGTTAAACACGGTGAGGGCTTTGCGCCATCTTGCCGGGTATTTCTCATGGATATACGGCAGAAAATCAAGATCCACCAGCACTTTCATCTTCGTTCTGGCTTTCGCAGCCAGATAGTAAGGCAGATATTTGGCACTTCCGGCAACGATCACCCCATCCCAGGAAGCTGTTCCAAAGAGACGGTTCCATTCCCGCCTTGCCAGTTCATCTATATAGCTGCGGAGGATCGGATTTCCCAGATATGCCTCCGGATTCTTTTCCACAGTGAGATAATTCAGGTATTCTGCCTCACTGACTGTCATTTTCCCCACCCCCATAAGGCCAGCAGCCTTACCAGTCTGTGCGAAAAATGCCTTACACTTTGCCTCACTTCCAAGGTCTTCACTAAAAAAAGCCACATCATATTTTTCCGGATCGATCCTGGCCAGGATTCTGTCCACCACCAGCTTTACCTCTGGTTTCCCTGCCCCGCTTCCCAGAATAAGAAGCCTTTTCTTCTCCGGATTTCTAAGGGAGAAGCACTCCAGCCCTTCTGAAATAGTTTTCTCCAGAAGAAACCTGGCAAAAACAGCTGCCTTATCCTTTACGCTCTCTTCCAAAGCCAGAACTTTGCCAGGGTAAACCCTTCCTGCCAGACACTTTTTCGTCCAGGTCTCTTCTCCCTGCTGCCGATCTGGTGCAAAGATGAAATCTGTTTTCAGCATATCCCGTACCGTCTCAGATACAAATTTCTTTGTGTCCAGACGCTTCTTTTCATAAACCTTAGACATGGTGTTCAGATAAATCTGGCCTTCTCTTTTTACGAAGGAAGCTGGAAGTTCCACACTGCTGACAATGATCCCGGAGGATGCCAGTGCTCTCCAGTATCCAGCAGAATTTTCAGTCACTTTGCCAGCATTTCCAAAGGGCAGGCTTCCTTTCACGCAGCAGATGCAGATATATTTTTTCCCATATGTTTTCTTTACATATTCATACATTTCCCGGATCAGTTCCCCATCCCCAGTCCCTTTTTCCCACAGGAAAAAAATCTGATCCGGGTTCACCGGCAGCTTCACAAGGGCATCTGCATACTCATAGGTTTTACTGATCTCACGGCGGTAGCCATTTACCAGTTTATTGGCCCGGCGTCTGGCGCTTTCGTATTCCTCCATGTTCTGTTCCAGGATTTTCTCTATCTCACTCATGTAAATCCCTCTTATCCTCCATCCACTTTTCCAGTTCCTGATATTGCTTGCGGTTCCATTCCTCTGCATCAAAGCCATAAGAGATCTCGCTTTTCAGGTCCTTTTCCACAAGCTTTATATTCATAGCCTTTGCGGCAAGTGTGCCTGCGCTTTCCTCTTCTCCTGACGGAGAAACGAAATAATCACACATTTTCATAAAAGCAAATGGCTTCGATGGCCAGCTGATCAAAAAGGCCCGTCCCTCAAGATGAAGCTGGGAAATAGTTTCCCCAAGCTTCTCATAAGCCTTTCCTTTGCCCATGATGTAAAGGCAGGCATTCTTCTCCTTTAAGGATGCAAAACTTCCAAGTATCTCACCAGCCGCCTTGCTATACATGCAAAAATAATTCACTTTTTCCATATCTGGCGCAGTGATGGCATCCACTGTGAGAACGGACGAATTTCCTCCATCCAGATCCCCGATATAATAGCTTTCCTCCTGGGAAATGATCACCGGCTGCTCCTTTAGCTCTGCCTCTATGCGGCTCACATGGACAAACCTGGGCTGATAGGTGAAAAATCTGGTATTCTTCATTTCTGCAACCAGCATGGAAAACAGATTTTTCTTTCCTGTAAAGTCAATGGCGCAGTCAAAAACCGCCTCCCCAAACAGCCTTCTGGCCTCCCGCTTATAAAAGGCATGTGGAATCTCCGCGTTTTTCCCTTTCATCAGCCGATTATGGCTGGCAAGCTCTTCCGGGCTTCCATTAAAGGGCTGTCCCCTGTAAAGCACCCGGATTCCAGATGGCAGGGAACGGATCATTCCTTCCGCTCTCTCATCCCCGTCTCCATCGATCAATAAGGTAATATCATATTTCTGAAAATCCAGGTATTCTGCCATTGCAAGAAAAGCCCTGGTCGTTCCATTGTCAGAGAAGTCTCCGGCATACATAAGAACTTTAGCACGCCAGGTCTCTTCACAGCTGATGCAGTCCTCCCCTTCTTTTCCATGAAACACAATGTCTGCAAGGCGGTAGCACACCTCTCCGTCATCTCTTGGACACGCCCACTTCGCTTCCCGGTCATAGACCTGCCGGTATGGCTCCATGGCTTTTTCCAGATCTCTTAAATAGCCTCCAAGCTGCTCATAATCTTCTGCAATTGGTCCCGGCAGTTTGTCGATTCCAAAATACAGACCTCTGTAATTCAGATAATTGGCAAGGTCTGGAATAAAGAACAGGATGGGCTTTCCAGATACCAGATAATCAAAATATATGCTGGAATAGTCAGAGATCAGAACATCTGTAGCACGCAGCAGTTCATTGGTGTCCACCGTTGCCGGAATGTACTGGCCGGTTACGCCCTGGGTATTTTTTATGTGGTAATAGACGATCTGGTGAGGCTTTACAAACACCTGATAGACAGAAGTATCCACGTTGTCCTCAATGGTGCGGATCATCTTCTCATAGGCATCCAGACTGGTGTCCGGGCTGGAGTATTTGCTGCCCTTCCAGGTAGGGGCATACAGGATCAGCTTCTTAGATGGATCTGCCTGGATCCCAGCCATCTGTAATTTCTGGAAAACAGCTTCCCTTTCCGTGTGAAAATAGCTGTCATTACGAGGCTGTCCGATTTCCAGAATCTTTCCTGGAAAAAGTCCGCCCATTTTAAAAGCATTCTTGTAAATTTCCGTCATAAAAGCATCCGGGGAGATCAGGTAGTCTGCTGCCAGAAAATTCTTCACCGTATTTCCTGCGCTGATCTTACCTGCCGGAATGTCAAATCCGATGGTTTTCAGCGGAATCCCATGCCAGGTGTCGATAAACACCTGCCCTTCCCTTTTGGTAAAATATCCCGGAAAGCTTACGTTATTCACCAGGTATTTGGCAGTTGCCAGATATTCCCGGTATTCCAGGGACTGAAATTTGATAAACTTTACATTCTGCTTTTCTTTATAAAGTTCCATCCAGGAAGCATTATCCGAAAAGTCATCAATAGCCCAGACGTGGAGATATTCCTGAAACTCCGGCTGGGCCAGCAGATACTTAAAAATGGCGTGAGGGCTGCAGGTCATTCCCCTGCCCCCGAACGCCTCATATAAAATACATTTTTCCTTCAGCGGACTGTTCTCATAAAAATCCGCATATTTTTCCCGAAGCTCTTCCGTCAGATTGTAACGGGCTTCTTCCTGGGCATCCCGTACAGCCTGGGAATAGGTATCCCTCCGGATTACTTTCTTCGCCAGCTTTTTCAGGTCATTTACGGTGACTTTCATTGGTCCCAGCCCCCTTTTTATCATAATTCACAAACAGACATATACTAAGCGGACACTCACTTACGCATTACTGCCTGTGTGTCTTCTTTTCCTTTTTCTTTGCAACTACACGCTCAAAAAGATCATCCCACGCTGCTACCGCCTTATCAATGGAGAAATCCTCGGACTTGGCAATGGCATTTGCAGACATCTGCGCCCGGAGCTCCTCGTCATGGGCGATCTTCAGCATTGCCTGTGCAAATTTGTGAGGATCAAAGGCTTCCGGCAAGAATCCGGTCTTTCCGTCATCAATGATCAGGTCCATAGCACCCATGTGGTAAGCAATTACCGGAAGACCAAACTCAAAAGCCTCCATAATTACCATTGGCCATCCCTCCCATCTGGATGGAAGAAGGAACACAGAAGAATTCAGGTAATAATTCTCCGGCTCATTGGTGTATCCTACAAAATGGACACGGTCTTCAAGATGGCGGTTCTTCGCATCTGCCTTGATCTGTCCGAATAATTTTCCATCTCCAAGAATGTCAAGCTCCCACTCAGAATCCTCTTTGCAAAACTCTTCAAAGGATTCCATCATAAGATCCAGCCCCTTGGCGTATACAAAACGGGTGGCCATAAGAAAGCGCCTGGACTTCACATTGCACTTCTTCTCGCTGACAAAACTTCTTGGATTGATCTTTACCTCTGTATCAATCCCCAGCTTCTCCATATAATCTCTCTGATCATATTTGCTGAGGACGATATAGCGGTCCAGATTTGGCAGATATTCCTGAAGCAGGCATTCCTGCTGCCAGAATACCACCGGTTTCACATGAAGATAGCCGTCGTAGCAGTTGTGCTGCCAGCCGATGGTCGCCGCATTTAAGCGAGGGGCGATCATGCCAAGCCGCAGGCTTAAGGAAGCTGTGGTAATGATCACGTCATAATCCTTGGAATTTAAATACTCCACCCATTTATCCCTTGTCTTCTTTGGAAAAATGGACTCAGCAAGGAGATCATTAAAACATTTTTTATTAAAAATCCCGAATTTATCGTTTAACTTTTTCACCAGATATCGTTTGGCAAAGGCAAAGTTCCAGTGCCGGTTTACAAAGTGGTTATTGTCAATGAAATCCACGTCAATATCTTCGCTTAAGTGATACATGGTGCGGTCTTCCAGGAAACGGTCCTCGTAAGTCATGATGGTCACATCATGCTCCTTCACCAGCTCATTTGCCAGAAGGGAAACCACACGCTTGGTTCCACCAAGATCAAAGATTTTTGTCATCCAGATACATATTTTCATGTTGTATACACCCCGCCCGGGGTTCCTCCTTCTTTTTGCCATTTTTCCGCTAAAAGGCTGCAAAATACTTTTCCGAAATCATATGAATATCACGGGTTAATGTTAAAGTAATCCAGCACTCGCTTACAATAACAGTCTGTCACATTGTGTGTCTTGGCACGGACCTGGGCACGTTTTTCCCCATACTCGTCCTTTCCATTCTTCACATCCAGAACAAACTGTTCAAACTGCTGCACATTGTAAATATGCTCTCCTGGCATATATTCCAGCGGATCCTCAAATACCCAGCCTCTGGATTCGGTGTAGGCTTCGTAATCGTCCAGAGTAAAGCCAAGAGGCTTGTCAAGCAGCAGATAATCAATTGCCACAGAAGAATAATCGGATACCAGGGCATCGGAGCAGTTGATAAACTCATAAAGCTGAAGACCATTGTCCTCCAGATCCTGATTCTCCAGATATACAATATTGGTCAACACATTTTCTCCGAAATCATATGGGATCTGCAGATAGTGCTTCTTAATAACTACCAGCATGTGATTGTCCTTGCAGAAATTGTTAAAAGCAAGCAGGCTCTCTTTGGTATCCAGAATAGGAATGTTAAACTCGTTGTTCAGGGTTTCCTCATTTAAACGCTCGCTGCTGGCATGACGGTAGGTGGGCATCCACAGGATCAGCTTCTCGCTGTCAGATTCCTTCAGCAGCTTTTCTCTATATGCCCTTGCGGCGTCGCTTCCTGCCAGCATCTGGTCATATCTTGGATAGCCAAAGGCCAGAAGCTTCTTGGAGCTGCATCCAAAGAATTCCATCTTGGTCTTAATAAACACATCTCCCGGCACTAGGCAGTAATCGAAAAAGACCTTCCGGTTGTTCTTATTTGCCTTGTAGCCGCAGCCGTGCCAGAGGTCAATAAAGGTCTGTCCCTTTCTTGCCATTCCGATCCAGTTAAAGGCCTGGGTGTAAAAAATATAGCGGGAGGTAAGGGCATAGCGGTAGGCCACCGCATGGCGTATGGTGCTGTGCTTCTTAAAGCCTTCCACAAATTTTACGTTTTCTGTCTCGTATTTCTTATATTTGGACGGATCGTGCACCAGCCACACAAGCTCGTATTTCCTGTTATAGCCGTTGGCTACCATATAGTCAAAAAGGGCACGTCCGTTGTCTGTAAAATCGTCATTTGTCTCAAAAAGGATGCGGTTCTCCACAATAGCCGGGGGAAACTTCTTCATCCTTCTAATCTTCCATTTATCATAAATCACATAGGTTCCAAAGGCTCTCAAGGTCAGGTAGCGGTCATACATGCTCTTGTCTTCCCCGATCTTTGAAAACATCTTAAATAATGTCTGTACTTTTCCCATAGTAACAAACCTTTCCTGGTAAACTGTATTCTTCGTGTTACTGCGCACACCGTGAACAATAATTGCTTCGCCGCACTTCGTGGCAATACCTTTTATATTGTATTTTGGCAAATAGTATCCTAATACTCTGTAAGTTTCTCCCTCAGCATTGTGGAGGAAGTATCCTTGGTATAAGGCAGATATACCAGCTTGGCACCCAGCTCTGCCATCTGCCTGCCAGTGCGCTCCCAGCGCTCGTTGCCCTTCCAGTCATCTCCAATATAGATCTCATCAAAGCGGATCTTATCCCAGATCACCTTCTTATCCAGTGTGTCGGTAATGATCACCTCGTCCACATACTTGATGGCGCGGACGATCTCCGCTCTCTCTTCCAGAGGGATAATAGGCTTTTTGTGCTTGTAGCTCTCCACCAGCTCATCTGTATTCACGCCTACGATCAGATAATCGCATCGTCTCTTGGCGTTTTTGATCAGGTTCAGATGACCGATATGGAACATATCGTAGGTTCCCTGTGTATATCCGATTAATTTTCCCATAAAATCTTCCTTTCAAATGCTGTAAAAGCCCTGGTGCAGCCAAGTTTTCGTGCATACACGAACTTTGGCTCGCTGCCCGCGTAAATGAAATATCCACTCCTGTCCGCGTTCTGATAAGCAGCCAACACCCTCTCTCACAGCTTCAGCCACTGGACCAGCCTGCGGCAATAATTTTCCGCCGGATTATGCATCACCGGCATCAGTCTCTCACGCTCTTCCTTATAAAGATCCTCTCCTGCCGCAACATGCTCCAGAAATGCCTCAATGCCCTGGTAATCATATAATTTCTCACCTGGCATATACGCAAGGGGATCCTCAAATACAAATCCCCGTTTCTCCTTATACGCCATAAAATCTTCCAGCACATAGGCGATCGGTCTGTGAAGCAGCATAAAGTCAACTGCTGCCGAGGAATAATCCGAAATCAGCCCATCACAGACTCCCATCAGCTCCGCCAGCTGAACTCCAGCCTGTTCCAGCATGGCTTCTGTCACGTAACGAATGTTAACAAGCTCATTCTCATCCTCCGACCACTCCGTCTGAAGAGGATGCTTCTTAATGATCAGGAACATGTCAAGCTTCTTCAGATGCAGATCCAGTTTCTTCAGATCCTCCTTGCCGGAAAGCCCTGGCAGCTGGTAGGCCATCTGGATCTCACTTTCCCTGCATCCCTTCAGATTGCTTTTGCGGAAAGTAGGCATCCACATCACCACTTTGCTTTTAGCACGCTCCCAGCCAAAGATTTCTTTCAGCATCTCGCCCTTCTCCATAGACGGGTGGAGCATCCAGTCATATCTTGGATAACCGATCGGCCAGATTTTCTCCTTCTCACAGTTCCATGCTGCAGATTTTGTCTGGACAAAAACAGGGCCAGGAACCAGTCCATAGTCAAACTCAGACTTGGCTTTCTGTCCTGCCTCTGTTTTCATTCCCTGCTCCGGTCCCTTATAGCCGCAGCCATGCCACAGATTGATGATCTGTCTTCCCTCGCACCCGTAGTCCAAAAGATCCTGGGTATTATGGGAAAAGAAAAAAAATCTGGCAGTTGCCGCATAGTAATAGGCCCTGCAGCTGTTCCAGCCATAGCGGTTCTCTGCTGTTACAAATTTCACATTCTTATAATTCAGATGCCGGAATTTTCCCGGATCTGATACCAGCCAGATGATCTCATATTTGTCATTATAACCCATTTTCAGAAGATAATCAAAGAATGCCCTTGGATTATCTGTAAAATCCAGATTCTCCCTGTTTTTGAATACCAGACGGTTCTTTTTTATCTTGCAAAAACGGGCGGTGCCCTTGCCGATCACTTTTTTCTCCACTTTTGTAAGAGCTCTGGCACCATAGTGGAGCACAAAACCGGAAATTCCCTGTTCTTTTAAAATTTTCTTTCCTGCTTCTCTGGACATTCCTATACCTCGTAGCCGGATTTTTCCGGAAGAATCCGGTCAAAGGCCAGAATCACCTTGTCACGGGCTTCCTCAAAATTCTTCAGTCTGTCATCATCATTGATGCAGATCATCTTTCTGGACTGTTTTTTCATAGTTTCATAAAGGACCTCATCGTCCCGTCCCATCACACAGAACTGTCCAAAATTTGGGGACTGGGGCTCATAACTTCCTTCCATGCACTGCCAGTGCTTGATCACATACTGGCTTACATCATAGATAGAGCGGAAACGGTTGTGACATACACGGTCCAGCCGCTCCCCTTCTGCGGCCCAAACCTTCTCATAGGAGCTTTTCAAAAAAGGACTTGGCATATGGGTGTACTTGAACCCGGAAAATTCCTGATAAGGAAGCATGAGAAAATTCCGGAGCAGCATCTTACCATATGCAGGGCTGAACCACTTTTTCCAGGTGCGGTGTATCACCTCTTTCTTCTGGAAATGCATGTTGATAAGTGCGGTGTTGTTCAGCAAAATATGGGCAAAAGGATCGTCAATATTGTCCTGGGCAATGGCAGTCTCAATACAGCAATCCCTTGGCAGTCCATTTTTGAAAAAATCCTCTGGGGTAACAGGACTGATCAAAAAGGTATCGTCGTTAAAATAAACAAATTGTTCGGAAAGGCCTTTGATCCTGTGTAGATTCAATTCAATGGGATGGCTGCTGAAAGTAGGGAGATATTCTGGATCCATAAACTCTTCATGGCGGATCACGGTAAGCTTAGGATTGCTCAGATTCAGCCACTTGGGAATGTGACCGCAGGTGACAAAATAGACATGGTTTACCCATGGGGCAAATTTCTCTACCCCTCGGAACCAATATTGCAGGTTATCCCAGTCACGGTAGCGGCTGGTGCTTCCTGTCTCTTTATCCGGGCTGTATTTTCTTCTCTCGCTGAGCCATGCCTCATCTGAGCCATCTACCCACGGAATTACAAAATCTATTTTGTTCTCCATGCTGTTCTCCTACTTTTCATACAATTCCAGCAGTCTTCCTGCCTCCTGATGGATGTCAAAATGTGCTGCAGCAAGCGCTTCTGCCGCCTTCACATTCTCTTCCCTTCCTTTTCCCGCACAGGAAATAACCGTCTTCGCCCACTTTGGTCCACTTTCTTCCAGGGAAAGACGAAGGATCTTTTCTTTTAATAAAACGGCTTCTTCCGTAATCGAATCTGAGATCACACAGGGAAGCCCATTCGCCTGGGCTTCTAACAGGGTAAAAGGAAGCCCTTCAAATAAAGAAGGGAACAAAAACACATCCATGGCACTTAAATACCGCTCCACATCCGGGCAGACTCCTGCGAAGATCACTTTCTGAAGGATGCCCAGCTGCTGAAGCTCCTCACGGATCTTTTCCTTTAATTCGCCGTCGCCGACCAGACATAATCTGGCTGTTGGCATGATTTTTTGAACTTCATTAAAAATTTTCACAATTGCCTGGTGGTTTTTCTGCACCTGGAAACGGCCAACATGGCCAACCAGGATTCCATCCCCTACTCCAAGCTGTCTGCGCACTGCCTCTCTGTTTTCCAGGGAAAAGCTATATTTCCTAGTATCAATGGCATTGGATACCACCGTTACTTCTCCTCTTTCAAAGACCGAATCTCCAAACAGCCATCTGCCTGCCGTCTCAGAACAGGCCAGTTTCATATCTGCATACCGGTTCAGTCCCGGACGGTTCCATTTGTCCATCAGCTTTCTGACAAGGCCCGGAGCGGAAGCATTGTGGGAGTGGGCGATCACTTTCCCGACGCCAGCCTGTTTCGCCAGGCGAAGGGGCACAATATTGGCTGCGGAAAGCATATTTACATGGACAATGTCATACTTTTCCCTTTGCAAAAGCTCTCTGAACGCTTTTACATAGCCAAAGTAGTCTTTTTTCACATTAGGGACGTAGAACACTCTTCCCCCAAGCTTCAGGATTTCCTGTTCGTGTGCAATGGTTCCATACATGGACACAAAGTCAAAGGAAATCCCCTGTTTCGCCAGTTCCCGGAAATAATTCATCACAAAGGCTTCCATGCCGCCCGGATTATTTCCCAGTCCTACCTGCAATATTTTCACGTGGATCAGCCACCTATCATTTCACTGTATTGTTCAGAAATCGGACCAATATCGCCATATGCGATCAGCTGTCCTTTTTCCAGGATCATTGCTTTGTTGCAAAGACGCTGTACCTGCTCCAGGGAATGGGATACAAAAAGCACCGTCACGCCGGAGTCAAACATACTCAGGATCTTATTCTCACTTTTTTTACGGAACTTGGCATCACCAACGGAAAGAACCTCGTCCAGGATCAGGATCTTCGGCTCTACTACAGTAGCGATTGCAAAACCAAGTCTGGATTTCATACCGGAGGAATAATTCTTCACCGGCACATCCATAAATTTCTGAAGCTCGGAGAATTCTACGATCTCATCGTACTTGCTGTCAATGAATTTCTTGGTGTAACCAAGCATGGCACCATAGAGATAGATATTCTCCTTGCCTGTATACTGCGGGTCAAAACCGGCTCCTAATTCCAGAAGCGGTACGATCTTGCCGTGTTTTTCCACATGGCCCTCTGTTGGCTTAAATACACCGGAAATAACTTTCAGAAGGGTACTTTTTCCAGCACCGTTCAGGCCCAGGATTCCTACACGGTCTCCCTTTTCTACAGTAAAGGTTACGTTCTTCAAAGCCCAGAACTCATTGTACTGGATCTCTCTTTTGATGGTTTTAAAAATATAGTCTTTTAAGCTGTCAACCTTCTCACGGCTGAGGCTGAATTTCATGCTTACATTATCAACTTCAATTGCTGGCTTACCCATATTCTCTCCTTAAATATACAGAATGAAACTATCCTGTTTTTTCTTAAAGCATACAAGTCCCAAAATGGTAATTCCCACACTGAATGCGGCTGCATAAATTACATATGGTGCATACATCGGCTCTCCGAAGATCGCAGAACGGAAAATCTGGATGGTACAGTACAGAGGGTTAAACTTCAGGATCCATGCCCATCCACTCTTTAACAGCTTGCTTGGGTAATAGAAAATTGCACAGGTGTACATGATCAGCATCAGCACAACTGTCCAAAGGTATTCAATGTCCCTGAAAAATACGCCGATAGTTGCAAGGAACATTCCGCATCCATAGGATAAAATCAGAATGATGATCAGCGCAACCGGTGCCTGAAGCAGATAAATCGTTGGCTTCACACCGAGAACAACGCTTACAATACCAAGTACCAGAAGAGAGATCAGGAAAATAATATAGTTATAAATAACTCCTGAAAGGGGGTACAGGTATTTCGGCACATATACCTTTTTGATCATGGCCGAGTTGGAACGGATGGACTTCAATGCAGCTTTTGTGGCATTGGAGTAAAAGGAATACAGAAGACGTCCTGAAAGGATATATACAGGGAACGTCTTATCTGTATTTCCATACAATGTTCCGAAGACAATGGTCAGAACCACCATGGAAAGCAGCGGTTCCAGCATGGACCACAAAATACCAAGGTAGGAACGACGATATTTCAGCTTGATTCCTTTTTTTACCAGCTCACTTAAAAGGAACTGGTACTGTCTGAGATTATCAATATATTTCTTCATATTCTCTCCATTGTATTTTGAAAAATTTGGCAAAAAAGAATTCTGTCCCGTATTTCAATTTCTGTTTTCTTTAGGAACTTTCATTCAAAAAAGCCAACCTGTATTGTAACATACAATTTTATCGGTTGCAATATTGCGATTTGCCGCGGTATTTTCCTGTTTTTACTGATTTTTTATTCACATTTACAGAGAATTGCAGCACATTCAGATATTACAAAAACCATTACTTAATCCGTCATTCCAGATTCTTACTTGCTTCCACTGCCATCTGGTAAGCTTCCGCATAGGAGATTCCGGTTTTCCGGCAGATTTTTGCCAGGCTTTCGTATTCCGGGTAGCACTTCTGGGCTCCTTCCGGACCACAGATCTTCACTTCCACCTCACCGAAGGGAATCATCACCTTGATCTTCCTTCTTGGCAAAATGGTGCGTTCCATTCTGGCTCTGCGGATACCGATACTGGTAGTCTCTGCAAAGATCAGTGCTTCCATTCCCGGGATATCCTCCTCCTTACAGATCACAGTGAGCAGCCAGGCAGGGCGGTTTTTCTTCATATAGACCGGGGTGTAGTGGACATCCCTTGCCCCTGCCTCAAATAATTTTTCCATAACGAAACCAAGGACTTCACCGCTGCAATCGTCGATGTTGGTTTCCAGCTTGTAGATGTAGTCGGCAGAATCGGTGCTGTCCGTAACTCCGGTCTGAATTTTGTTCTCAGCCTCCTGATTAAAAATCTCGCCGGCTTCCAAGCTGGTGTACGCTTTCACTTCATTTGCATCATTTTTCTGATTGCCATTTTTGCTTTGTATTCCATCCTCTGGCTTTGATCTCTTTAAATTTTCTCCATGGATCAACATAGCTCTGAGAATTCCAGGGCACTCATAAGTTCTCTTACCTGCTCCGATACCAGTTTTCTCAATCACAAAATCCTCTGGCAGTTTATTAGAAGTTCGGACAGCTGCCACGATCGCAGCACCAGTAGGCGTCACCAGCTCGCCCTGTACCTGGGTAATCTTAAGATCCAGACCACACTGCTGTACAATATTTGTCACAGCCGGAACCGGAACTGGAAGGATGCCATGCTGGCAGCGGATGGTGCCAGTTCCCTCATATAATACAGGTACGATCACTTCAGTCACTCCAAGGTTATCCAGGCAGACTGCCACTGACAAAATATCTACAATAGAGTCTACCGCTCCAACTTCGTGGAAATGCACCTCTTCTACCGGAACATTGTGGGCTTTTGCCTCCGCCTTTGCCAGGATTTCGAAGATGGCAAGAGCTGTTTTTCTGGCGCCCTCGGTCATCTTCGCGCCAGCAATGATCTGACGGATTTCATTCATGCCGCGGTGCTGGTGGTGATGGTGGGTATGGTCTTCATGACTGTGGGCCTGTTCATGGCTATGAGCTTCTTCGTGACCGTGAGCATACTCATGGCTATGAGCTTCTTCATGACTATGCGTATGCTCATGGCTGTGCTCTTCCTCGTGACTATGAACATGTTCTGCCACACTCTGAGTTTCTCCCCCATGTGCAGCAGCTGCGTGCTCATGTCCATGCAGATACTCCATATCATGATCGTGTCCATCGATCTCTTTATCTAAAATCACATCGAAATCGCAGACATCAATCCCGGATTTCTTCACTCTGCTTACTTTTATCTCAAATCCCTGTACCGGAAGGCTTGCAAGCACCTCTTCCAGCACCTTCTGATTCGCTCCCAGATCCAGCAGGGCTGCCACTGTCATGTCCCCGCTGATTCCGGAGTAGCACTCCAGATATAATGATTTTCCCATAATTTCTCCTCGTTACAAAAATATCAAAGTATTTTTAAGTACTGCCCTGCCACTTATTCGCAGGTACAGCCTTCGCGGTCTTGTCTGACCTTTATTTTCCAAGAGCCAGCCGGTTCATCTGTGTTGCCAGATATCCAGCTCCATATCCGTTGTCAATATTCACTGTGGCAATTCCATTGGCGCAGGAATTGATCATGGTCAAAAGTGCGGACAGGCCATGGAAATTGGCTCCATATCCCACAGACGTAGGAACTGCAATCACCGGTCTGCTCACAAGTCCGCCCATAACACTTGCCAGGGCGCCCTCCATTCCAGCCACAGCCACCACACAGTTTGCATCCTGGATGGTCTCCAGCCTGGAAAAAAGCCTGTGCATGCCGCTTACTCCCACGTCATAGATCCGCTCCACATGAGTTCCAAAGTATTCTGCCGTCTTGGCTGCTTCCTCTGCCACCGGAATATCTGCGGTGCCAGCGGTACACACAGCAACCTTTCCCTCATGCACCTTATCTGGCTTCTCAATTTTCAGGATTCTGGAAATGGGATCGTACTGCACCTGTGGCAGTCTCTCTCTCACCAGCTCAAACTGTGCCTGGGAAGCTCTTGTCCCCAGCACTTCTCCTTCTTCCTGATATAACCTTTCAAAAATTTTCAATAAATGAGCATCCGCCTTATTGCTGCAGTAAACAACCTCTGCGAAACCTGTACGGGCTTTTCTGCCAGTGTCCAGCTTCGCGTAATCCATTTCTTTATAACCATCCTGGCGGATCAGATTCCCTGCTGCCTCCGGGGAAAGCGTCCCCTGCTGCACCTGGGCAAGAATTTCTTCTAGCGTCATTTACAATCTCACTCCATTTCAAAAATCAATCCTGACGCAGCCGTATCTCTCGGAATTTCTTCCTTTCAAGAGGTTACAGTCACGTTTCCTTCTATATTATGCTGTAAGAAACAGCACCACAATTATAACGTTTTCTCACCTTTTATTCAACAAAAAAATCCCGCCTCATTTTATTGAAGCGGGATTTCTTCCAAAGCCGGCTGTTATGCGCAAAAGCAGCGCATCCAGGCCGCCTGATTATGTTTTATTTCGCTTTCGCTGCCTTTTTATCTCCAAGGAAGCCAATGGATGTAACACAGATCAGTTTATCGAAGATCATAAACATAGCCGGTAAGATGAACAGTACAACTACCATACTGATGATGGCACCACGTGCAAGCAATGTACAGATAGAACCGATCATCTCAACCTGTGAATAGCAGGAAACACCGAATGTTGCTGCGAAGAAGCTGAGACCACTGCTGATAATGGACGGCATGCTGGTCTTATGGGCAATGCTGATGGCTTCCATCTTATTCTTGCCATGCTGTCTCTCTCTCTGATAACGGGTAGTCATCAGGATCGCATAGTCAACGGTAGCACCAAGCTGGATCGCACCGATAACAATACTTGCAACGAACGGAAGGCTGATTCCCTGATAGAACGGGATGGCCATATTTACAAAAATCGCAAACTCAATAACCGCAACCAGAATGATCGGCAGGGAAATTGATTTGAAAATGATCATGATGATCAGGAAAATCGCGCCGATGGAAATAACATTTACACGAACCAGGTCGGCGTCTGTAGTATCCTGAAGGTCTTTCATAAGCGGTGCTTCACCGATTACCATTGCTGTATCATCATATTTCTTTACGATCTCATTGATGGATGCAAGCTGTGCATTTACCTCATCTGTGGCAGATGCATATTCGGAGCAGACAAATGCAAGCTCGTACTGATCACCCTCGAAAATGCTCTTGATGTCCTTCGGGATCATGGAATCCGGAACAGTAGGTCCGATCAGGGAATTCATTCCCAGGCTCCACTTCACACCATCAACCTCATCGATCTCATTTAACATCTGCTGCTTCTGTTTGGAATCCATACCCTTATCCAGCATGATCATATGGATGTTTCCAACAGCAAAGGTTTTATCCAGCTCTGCATTTGCAATGTTGCAGTCCAGAGTGGACGGAAGGGATTCTGCAATGTTGTAGTAAATCTTTGTGTGGTTGTTTCCGTAAATAGCCGGGAACAAAAGTACCAGGAAGATCACTGTCCATGCTTTGTAATGTTTGGTAATAAAAGCGGATGGCTTATCCATTCTGCTAAACAGGAGTTTATGCTGTGTTTTTTCAATCGGCTTGTCAAAGAACAATACCAGTGCCGGAAGAATGGTTACACAGCAGATAACACCAATGATAACACCCTTCGCCATAACAATACCAAGGTCACGTCCAAGAGCAAAGGTCATAACACAAAGTGCAACGAAACCGGCAACCGTGGTAACGGAGCTTCCTGCTACAGATTTAAAGGTATTGGCAATGGCATGCCCCATGGCACGGTCCTTCTCTCCAGGGAATCGTTTCTTATTCTCTTCATAGCTGTTCAGAAGGAAAATGGAGTAATCCATTGTAACACCAAGCTGAAGGACTGCGGTAAGGGCCTGTGTAATATAGGAAGTCTCGCCCAAAATAATATTGCTTCCCAAATTATAAAGAATGGCAAGTCCGATACTAAGCAGGAACAAAAACGGAACAACAAAGGATCCGCTTGTCAGCTCCAGAACGATCAGACTGAGCACTGCTGCGATCACAACGTAAATCGGCAGCTCCTGCATGGCAATGTTTTTGATATCGGTAACAACGCCTGTCATACCGCTTAAGAAACACTGCTCATTGGCAATCTTACGAAGCTCTGTGATGGCCTCCATAGAATCATCAGAGGATGTGGTATTGTCAAACAGTACCAACATCATGGTGGCATCCCCGTTGATAAATACCTTTCTGTATTTCTCAGGAACCATTTCCACAGGAAGGGTGATATCTGCCACATCATCATACCAGAGAACATCCTTTACATGCTCTACTTCGCTGAACTTCTCTTCCAGTTTCTGGACATCCTTCATATCCATGTTCTCCACGATTACCATGGAAAAGGCGCCCATACCGAACTCATCAACCAGAATATCCTGACCCTTTACTGTCTCAAGGGTATCCGGCAGGTAACTTAACAGATCATAATTTACTCTCGTCTCTGCAATTCCGATCACAGACGGGATTACCAGCAAAAGTCCGATGAGAAGCACCAGAACCTTGTGCTTGGCTATCCATTTTCCTACTTTGACCATTGATGTCATCTCCTTAACTCATTTCTTTCGTACTATAGTATAAACCAAAATGACCAATAGTCAATATTTTTTTTGACAAAAATGAAAAATAGTCATTTTTCTCAAAATCCCATCAAAACGCCAACGATTTTTACCAAAAATGCCGCAAGCCAGGCGATCACACACTGCCCGATCACCACTCCTGCCGCCCATTTTCCACCAAGCTCCCGCTTCACAGAAGCGATTGCCGCCACACAAGGTGTATATAACAGGCAGAATGTCAAAAGACTTACTGTTGCCAGCGGAGAAAGGACTTCTACCAGTGCTTTCGTACTTCCGAACAGGATCGATAAGGTAGAAACTACGCTCTCCTTTGCCATAAATCCGGTTACCAGCGCTGTAGAAAATCTCCAGTCCCCAAATCCCAAAGGTCCAAACACAGGTGCCACGATCCCAGCCACTACCGCCAGAATGCTGTCCTTGGAATCCGTTACAATATTCAGGTGCAGACCAAAGGTCTGTAAAAACCAGATCACAATGGTTGCTATAAAAATAACGGTAAATGCCCTCTGCAGGAAATCCTTCGCCTTTTCCCAGAGAAGCTGTCCCACATTTTTCGCACCAGGCAGGCGGTAATTGGGAAGCTCCATAACGAAAGGTACTGCCTCCCCCTTGAACATGGTTCTTCCAAAAATCAGCGCCATCAGAATGCCCATAAGGATGCCGCCAAAATAAAGGGCTACCATCACCAGCGCCCCATATTTCGGGAAAAAGGCAGCTGTAAAAAAGGCATAAATCGGAAGCTTAGCCGAACAGCTCATAAACGGGGTGAGAAGAATGGTCATCTTACGGTCACGCTCAGAAGGCAGGGTTCTGCTTGCCATAACGCCAGGCACTGTACAGCCAAAGCCCACCAGCATAGGCACAATGCTTCGTCCGGAAAGACCGATCTTACGAAGCAGCTTATCCATCACAAAAGCAACTCTTGCCATATATCCGCTGTCTTCCAGAAGGGACAGGAAGAAAAACAGGGTAACAATAATCGGCAGGAAGCTGAGCACACTTCCAACGCCATTGAAAATACCGTCAATCACAAGAGAATGAAGCACATTATTTACATTCCATGCAGTCATTGCCTGGTCCACCACTGCTGTCAGCCAGGTAATTCCCATATCCAGAAGATCGGAAAGCCCCTTTCCGATCACGCCAAAGGTCAGCCAGAAAACCAGGGCCATAATACCTGCGAAGCATGGAATGGCTGTATATTTACCTGTAAGTATTTTATCCATCTTCTGACTACGCAGATGCTCCTTGCTCTCATGAGGCTTAATCACGGTCTCACCGCAGACTTTTTCAATAAAATCAAAGCGCATATGGGCAATCGCTGCGGACCGGTCAAGCCCACGCTCTGTCTCCATCTGCTTTACAATATGCTCCAGGGTTTCTTTTTCATTCTGATCCAGTCCAAGCTTTTCTAAGATCAGTTCATCCCCTTCCGCAAGCTTGCTGGCTGCAAAACGCACCGGAATATCTGCCTGCTGTGCATGATCTTCAATGAGATGCATAATTCCATGAAGACATCTGTGAACGGCTCCGCCATCATCGTTTGCATCACAGAAATCCAGACGCTTTGGTTTTTCCTGATATTTTGCCACATGGATCGCATGGGCTACCAGTTCATCGATTCCCTCATTTTTCGCTGCTGAAATAGGTACTACGGGAATTCCAAGTGCCTCCTCCATATGGTTCACACGTACAGAGCCGCCATTCTGCCTTACCTCGTCCATCATATTCAATGCCAGAACCATAGGAACATCCAGCTCCATCAGCTGCATGGTAAGATAAAGATTTCTCTCAATATTAGTCGCATCCACAATATTGATGATTCCTTTTGGATGCTGTTCCAGAATAAAGCTTCTGGTTACGATTTCCTCGCTGGTATAGGGGGACATGGAATAAATTCCCGGAAGGTCTGTCACCAGAGTATTCTTTTTCCCACGGATAATACCGTCCTTGCGGTCTACAGTAACTCCCGGAAAGTTGCCTACATGCTGACTGGAGCCAGTTAACTGATTAAACAGGGTTGTTTTACCGCAGTTCTGGTTTCCTGCCAGGGCAAAGGTAAGAAGCTCACTATCCGGAAGGGGATGTTCATCTGCTTTTTCATGATATTTACCGCCCTCTCCAAGTCCGGGATGTGGAATTGCTTTCGCTCTTTCACTGTGTGTTTTTTCTTTTGCATCTCTTATATTGTCAATTTCAATTTTCGCTGCATCTGCAAGACGCAGAGTCAGCTCGTAGCTGTGGATCCGTACCTCCACAGGATCACCCATCGGCGCATATTTTACCATGGTCACATCAGCCATGGGAATAATTCCCATATCCAGAAAATGCTGCCGCAGGGCACCCTCTCCGCCAACAACTGTAACTGTGGCGGTTTTCCCTATTGGAAGATCTTTTAAGGTCATATGTACTTGTCCTCTTTTCCCATATGTAAGATTTTTGCCGCTGTTCAAAACTAAGCAACAACAATTTTTGATAAAATTCGTCTGCTAATGATAAATTTTATCATTAATGTTACAGGAGTTAGTTTATTCTAATATTATCAGGATGTCAATATTATTGAGAAAAATTATTGACAATTTCCTCATTATCTGATAAAGTTACGAAACAAGGTTTCCCCGTGAGGGAGTAGCAAGCGTGTCCACAGACGCGTGGCAAGTCAACATACCGACCGTATGGATCTGTTTGTATAGATTACTGTTCACTAAATGAACAGCAGCTTTTCGAGCAGTGTTTCGATCTGGCTTGCATTAAATTGCGAGACTCATGTATAACTTTATGCTATACATGGAGTCTGTCCTTTTATAAGAATGCAGATGGCCCATATATAGCCTGTGGTTATATATCGGGTCTTTTTTCATGCTTTAAGAAGCT
This sequence comes from Blautia sp. Sow4_E7, assembly GCF_052116245.1. NCBI lineage: Bacteria > Bacillati > Bacillota > Clostridia > Lachnospirales > Lachnospiraceae > Blautia > Blautia sp. Sow4_E7. The sequence continues at coordinate 40,253 of NZ_JBQKLL010000016.1, read as the reverse complement.
TTGTCGAAAGATCCGTTTCCACAGCAAATTTTAAAATGGAAACCAGTAATAAAATACATTACGGAGGAGCGTAAAAATGAACTACAGTTTTGTGTTTTTTCTGAACAGCGCCCTGCTTGGAGTCGGACTTGCAATGGATGCTTTTTCCGTGTCCCTGGCAAACGGTCTTCACGAGCCTGAGATGCGCATGAAAAAAATGTGCGGCATTGCAGGCACATTCGGTGCTTTTCAGGCCATCATGCCAATGACCGGATGGCTGTGTGTCCATACCATTGTAGAATACTTCAAAGCATTTGAGAAATTTATTCCATGGATCGCGCTGATTCTTCTTGGCTATATTGGTGGCTCCATGCTGATCAATGGTATCCGGGGAACTGGCGAGGATGATGAAATTCCGGGAGTTGGTCCCAAAGCCCTTTTCATTCAGGGAGTTGCAACTTCCATTGACGCCCTGTCCGTAGGATTCACCATCTCAGAGTATGACTGGCTGATGGCTCTTGTCTGTTCCCTGATCATTGCCATAGTCACATTCTTTATCTGCATGACCGGACTTTCCCTTGGAAAACGCTTCGGAACCAGGCTTTCCAACAAGGCGGATATTCTCGGCGGCATTATTCTCATTGCAATTGGTCTGGAAATTTTTATCAGCAATATGTTTTAGTTTTTAAGCATATTTGCTGTTATTCAGCAGGTACTGTTCTGCCAGATGTTTTACTATGTAAGCGTTGATTTTTACCTGTTGTCCGATCAAAAAAAGCTTTCATCTTTCCCTTTGCGGGATGGATGAAAGCTTTTTCTGCTTTTATTAACGGGCAATAATATATGCGCAATAAACCAGATATACCACCACCATTATAATACCTTCTTTGCGCTCAATTTTTTTCCTGGTTCCTGCAAAGATCCAGACCATAACTGAAAATACCATAAGAAGCACAATATCAATTATGTTTTCCCGGATCAAAGCTACCGGACTGATAGCAGATGAGATTCCAAGAACCATCAGAATATTGAAAATATTGGATCCAACTGCATTTCCAACTGCCATATCAACTTCATTTTTTCTTGCTGCAACTACAGAGGTTACAAGCTCCGGAAGTGAAGTTCCGATGGATACAATGGTAAGCCCCACCAGAGTCTGGCTCATTCCAAGCTCTATTGCAATCCTGCTGGCTGTATCAACGGTAAGGTCTCCGCCAAAAGCAATTGCAGCCGCACCCACGATCAGAAAGAGAATACTTTTGCTGTATGACAGCTCTTTCATATTGTCACATTCTTCAACGCCTTCTATTTCAACCTTCTGTCCTGCAGCACGGGCTTTCATTGCGCTTCGTACCATTGTGAAAAGGTATCCGGCAAACACGATCAGGAAAATAATTCCATCTGCATGTCCCAGTGTCATTCCCGCCTTATCTCCCAGTCCTGAAATTCCCAGTACAAGCAGCAACAGTGCACAGCCTAAAGACAAGGGAATATCTCTTACCACAGTTGCTTTCTGGACCATAATTGGCGTCAGAATTGAACAGACACCAATTACAAGCATCAGATTAAAAATATTGGATCCTACTACATTGCTGACCGCAAGTTCATTATTCTGTACCAGAGAAGCCGTCACACTCACGGCTGTTTCTGGCAGCGAGGTTCCCATAGCCACAATCGTAAGACCGATGATGATGGGCGGAACCTTTAACTTCTTCGCAATACTGGAACTTCCCTCCACAAAAAAGTCAGCCCCTTTTACCAGAAAAGCAAATCCCACTGCCAGCAGCAGAATAACGGCTGCAATTGGCAATCCATTAATAATATTTTGCATAATAATCTCCTTTTCTTATCCGCATATTTTTACCTTTACAGATTCTCCGAAGTGTGTTTGAAAAAGGCATTCTGCAAAATGTGCGTTACAAAACAGCATTTACTTCATAAGCCTGATTCTTTGGAATTACATCTGCCGAAAATGTAAAAAGACCCATGTATGCCATAACATGCATACATGAGTCTCATTCTTTAAGATTTGCCAGGCCTGAATCAGATCCGATCAAAGCCGCGACTGTTGACAAACCACGTTTTCACGCAAACTACTCCCTCACAGAATCCATATGTGTAGTTAATATACCAAATTGCCGTTAAGAAGTCAACCTTTAATCTTCCTCTATATGCTCTCTTCCCTGGTCGATAATAGTCCGAACATGCTCATCTGCCAGAGAATAGAAAATGGATTTTCCATCCCTGCGGCTTTTTACCAGCTTATTCTGTTTCAGAATACGAAGCTGGTGGGAAATAGCTGACTGGGTCATGTTCAGAGCCTTTGCAAGGTCACACACGCATACCTCCGCTTCAAAAAGTACAAACAGGATCCTGATTCTGGTAGAATCTCCGAATACCTTAAACAGCTCCGCAAGGTCGTACAGCTCATTTTCCTCCGGGAGGGTCTCGTTTACAATTTGCAGAAGATTTTCATGGACCTCACAGCAATCACAGATTTCCACTTCTTTCTCTATGTCTTTTTTCATTCTGAATACCTCGATATCATCATCAAAGATTTTTTACAAACAAAGTCCGGATCGCATTGAGCACTGCCAGCACCATAACTCCTACGTCTGCAAAAATGGCTATCCACATATTTGCAATGCCAAGGGCACCAAGTACCAGACAGATCAGCTTCACACCGATTGCAAAATAAATATTTTCATATACAATCCGCATACACTTCTTGGCAATGCGAATGGCTTTTCCAATTTTCAATGGGTCGTCATCCATCAGTACAACGTCAGCCGCCTCGATTGCAGCATCAGAACCAAGAGCGCCCATTGCAATGCCAATATCCGCTCTTGAAAGAACCGGTGCATCGTTGATTCCGTCTCCAACGAAGGCAAGCTTCTCTTTTTCAGACTTATTTGCCAGAAGCTCTTCCACCCTGGAAACCTTATCCGCCGGAAGAAGCTCGCTGTAAACCTCTCCGATTCCAAGGTCTGCAGCTACAGACTCTGCCACTTTTTTTCCGTCACCGGTGAGCATAACCGTTCTTGTAATGCCTGCTTTTTTCAGATTCTCAATAGTCTCTTTTGCGTGAGGCTTGATAATGTCAGAAATCAGGATATGACCGGCATATTTTCCATCCACCGCCATATGGACAACCGTTCCTACATGATGGCACTCTTTGTACGCAATCCCCAGACGGTTCATCAGCTTCGCGTTGCCAGCAGCTACAGACACGCCGTCCACCTTTGCAATAACACCATTTCCACCGATTTCCTCAATGTCTGTGACACGGCTGCGGTCAATTGGCCTGCCATATGCTTTCTGAAGGCTCTTGCTGATGGGGTGTGAGGAAGAACACTCTGCATATGCTGCATATTCCAGAAGCTTTGCATCCTCCATCTCACTGTGGTGGATTCCACTGACCTCGAATACACCCTTTGTCATAGTACCTGTTTTATCAAAAACAACAATCTTTGTCTGGGAAAGCGTCTCCAGATAATTAGAACCTTTTACCAGAACGCCCTGATTGCTTGCACCACCAATTCCGGCAAAGAAACTAAGTGGAATACTGATCACCAGTGCACAGGGACAGCTGATGACAAGGAATGTCAGGGCACGGTAGATCCAGTCTCCCCATTCCGGAGAAAGTCCCATAAACAGCATTCTGCAAAGAGGAGGAATAATTGCAAGTGCCAGAGCACTGTAGCAAACTGCCGGGGTATAATATTTCGCAAATTTTGAAATAAAGTTTTCAGATCTGGATTTCTTGGAGCTGGAGTTTTCAACAAGGTCCAGGATCTTGGAAACAGTAGATTCACCGAATTCCTTGGTGGTGCGGATTTTCAATACACCTGTCATGTTGATACAGCCACTGATGACCTCATCTCCCACTTTTGCATCTCGTGGAAGGCTTTCCCCTGTCAGTGCGCTTGTATTTAATGTGGAATTTCCTTCTTCAATCATTCCGTCAATTGGAATCTTCTCTCCTGGCTGAACCACAATGATAGTTCCAATCTCTACCTCGTCCGGGTCTACCTTTTCCAGCCTGCCGTCCTGCTGGATATTTGCATAATCCGGACGGATATCCATCAGTTCACTGATATTTCTTCTGCTCTTTCCAACGGCATAGCTCTGGAAAAGTTCTCCGATCTGGTAAAACAGCATAACAGCAGTACCTTCCTGATAATCACCGAGAGCAATGGCACCAATTGTGGCAACTGCCATCAAAAAGTTTTCATCAAATACCTGACGGTTCATAATTCCCTTAAACGCTTTTTTCAGAATATCATAACCGATCACCAGATAGGGGATCATGTAAAGTGCCATTCTAAGATAGCCATCTACCGGAAGAAAACGCAGCAAAACCAAAAGGACAAAGGCAATAATAATTCTGATCAATACTTTTTTCTGCTTCTTGTTCATATTCTTTCACATGCCCTAAGGGCATGGCCTCCATTATGATGCTGTCGCCGGCAAGCGACACATTCACTTAATTTGTTTGAATGACCGGACAGAGTACATCCTGTCCGGTCATTGTCTTACAGTTTACCCGGTGCCCAGCAACTGCTTTTCCCCATTGTTTCTTATAAGAAGATCTCGCAGTCGTCTTCTACCTTCTTACAGTTCTTCAGAACCTCCTGCATAACCGCCTTCGGCTCCTGTCCATCTTCAAACTCAACGATCATTTTCAGAGTCATGAAGTTTACAGTTGCATCTTTAACACCTGCAGTGTTCTTTGCAGCATCTTCCATTTTGTTCGCACAGTTTGCACAGTCAACATCGATTTTGTAGGTTTTCTTCATGGTAATGGTCTCCTTTAAAAATGTTCTCTTTATCATATGAACAATTATTCATATGTTTGAGTTTATTATAACATTTATCTTAAATCTGTCAATAGTTTTCCCTGAAATTCTTTATTTTTCCTCTGTTCAATACGACGGTTTTCATGTATAATAAACCAGATTGATTTTATATATGTTATTGTATCGAATTAGAGGAGATTTAAACATGAAAAATTATCTGATTGTTTTTCTGATTTCCATGGTGCCGCTGATTGAACTGCGTGGTGCAATTCCCTATGCTGTAGGCTTTGGAATCCCGTTGGTTCAGGCATACATTATCGCCATTATCGGAAATATGATTCCGGTACCTTTTATCTACTTCTTCGCACGTAAGGTTCTGGAATGGGGAAAGGATAAACCTGTGATCGGACGCTTCTTCACTTTCTGTCTTGAGAAGGGGGAAAAGGGCGGAAAGGCTCTTCAGGCAAAAGCCGGCCGCGGTTTATTCGTAGCGCTTCTGCTCTTCGTAGGAATTCCTCTTCCCGGCACTGGTGCCTGGACTGGAACATTAGCTGCCAGCCTTCTTGACATGGATTTTAAGTCCAGTATCCTTGCCGTAATGCTTGGAGTTCTCCTTGCAGGCGTGATCATGGGTGCTGCAAGCGCAGGACTGTTCGGGGCACTGTTTGCAGTGTTCAGCTGATCACAAACGCCCTGCAGCTGTATAGAAGTTTTTTATAAAAACAGGTATATAAAAAGCATATGAGGATTATCTGTTTATGGATAAACTCATATGCTTTTGCTATTTTGTGGGTTGAAAAGTTCGTCGAAGAGGGACGCATTCGGACAATGGGGATTACTCACTCACCGGCGCAACGCTACGATGAACTAATCGCTAACTGCGACTAAGGAGTTCCGGAGAGCCGTCACTCCTAAGTCTTCGTAAGCGCTGGATTTCATCTACGCTAAGAACGCGCCTGAAATGGTTCGCTGGAGTAATCCCCATTGCCCAAATGCTGTGTACTGGCTGGGACTAGCTGGTACATAGAAACTTTCACCTGGGTGGTGGTTACATATGTTGGTTTCCCGATACCTTTTGGCAACGGTAGATTAGAAAAGCCAGTAAATATGCGGGATAGCAACTATGTCACCCACCCCCCATTGTTGTCGTTACTGTTTCTTTCTTCCCTCTGCCAGTAACCAGCGATTTTGCAATGTATATTCACGTAGCCGCGCATTTCAGGAGCGGTTTTAGTGGAGGCGAGATCCGATGGTTACGAAGACTTAGGCGAGAGGGCTCTCCCGAGCGCCTTAGTCGTAGTTACCAGCTAGCTTGCCGGAACGTTGCTCCGCGCGGCGGTGAATATACATTGTGAAATCGCGTACGGGGTAACGACCAACCCACAAAATAGCAAGACAAATTTATCAAAGTAAAATTCCTACAGTTATAAAATTTAGAAATTATAATACGGCTCTTCATCCCGGGTGCGGAACTCATGCTTCTCATAATATCCGATCAGCATTCCATCCTCGTCACGAAGTGCAACCATATACACATCCTTCGCCTGCTTTTCATTATAAAAGGTGTGGATCTGGTTGTGATCCTTATCTTCCTGAAACCATGCGATCACTTTCTCGATCATTTCCTTAGACTTTGGATTGTGGCAGTTCATAAGACACTTTCCTACCAGAGCCTCACCGCCCCATTTATGATAATTTTCCACAGCCTTGGGATTCATATAAAGGATCTCATGTTCCAGATTACAGATGACCACAGCTGCAGTATCCTGATCAATGATGCTTTTAAAATATGGTGTCAGATTCATTTTGAAATTCTCCTTTCTCTAATTCCCTGTGTTTATGGACTTTTGTCCATAAGAAACAACTTGCGAAATGTTTCCTCATTCAGTGGTTTTATGATACCAGTGCACAAAGATCCTTTGTCACTGCCATCCCCTTAATGATTTCTTAGTATGTCAGTGGAATACATATTTGTCAAGTCTTTCAAATGCTTCCTTCACCCGTGACAGCGGTAACGCCAGATTCATGCGGATCCCATACTCCCCATGGAACGGTCTTCCGTCCTGCCACATGACGCCAACTTCAAGACCAGCCTTCTGCAGTTCATCCATGGTTTTGCCATGAGCCTTGCACCACTTCTCGCAATCCAGAAACAGCATATAAGTTCCCTGAGGTCTTGACACCTCCACGCCCTCGAAATGCTCCTCAATAAAATCACAGGCAAGTTTTACATTCTCTGTAAGCACCTGGCGAAGCTCGTCCACCCACTCATAGCCTTCCGGCTGGTAAGCACCGATCAGTGCATACATAGAAAGCATATTCATATCATTATAGTGGCTGAGGCTGGACTCCTTATTTACGCGATCACGCAGCCAGGTATTGTATATAATATGATAGCTTCCGATCAGTCCGGCCAGGTTAAAGGTCTTAGATGGTGCGTACATGGCAATGGTCCGGTTTCTGGCATCCTCAGAAATCATCTGCGTGGGAATATGCTTATACCCATCCAGAATCAGGTCCGACCAGATTTCGTCTGAAATCACATACACATCATGCTTTTTCCAGCTCCCACTTCTCCCAGACGCGTCCTGTAGGGTTATGTGGAGAGCACATAATGCAGGCATGGATATGATTCTCCACGATTTTCTTTGCCATATCCTCAAAATCCATGCGCCAGACTTTCTCCCCATCCTTTTTCAGCTGACTGTGTACAATGTGGTAACCATTATTGGTAAGGGCACCTGTGAACCCAATATAAGTAGGGGAATGTAAAAGCACGCTGTCCCCTTTGGAGCAAAGCACATTTAGAGCACTGACCACGCCGCCAAGCACACCGTTCTCATACCCGATGCACGCTTTGGTAAGCCCGGTTACACCATTTCTGGTCTCCTGCCATTTGATAATTTCCTCAAAATATTCCTTTCGCGGGGAAAAATATCCGAAAGCCGGGTGTTTGGTTCTCTCAATAATAGCTTCCTGCACTGTGGGAACGATAGGAAAATTCATATCTGCAACTCACATGGGAATCCAGTCCATTCCTTCTTTTAAATGGATCCCTGCAAAATAATCATGGTTAAATCCCTCTTCTTCAAATGGGGTATCCACCGCAATGGCGTCCATTCCCCTGCGGTTTAAGATACTGGTAAAATCGTATTTCATGTTCTATTCCTCCTGCTCCAGATAATGGATCTGGTTTCTGTTTACTTCAATGATTCCCTCTTTTCGCATTTTTCCAAGCTCATTGGACAGTGCACTTCTGTCCACCCCTAGATAATCCGCAAGCTCCTGCCGGTTAAAGGGAATGATAAACCGGCTGCTGCCCTGCTGCACCATCTCCTGGGAAAAATAGGAAAGCAGCCTTCCCCGGATGGATTTTGGCGCTGTGTGAAGGCTTCTTCTGGAAAGCTCCAGGTTCTTCTTTGCCATCACCATCAGCATATTGCGGATCAGCTTCTCATGGCAGGGACAGGTATCCGGGCAGGTGTGAAAAATCTTACCCACCTCCAGGAAAAGGATCTGGCAATCCTCCGCAGCTGTTACCCCTATGAGCAATTTTTCCCCGGGGATGCAGGCATAGGTCTCACCGAAAACCTGTCCTGGTGCGATCCGGTTCAAAATACTCTTATTTCCCATCATATCAATATTCTCAATATGAACGCTGCCGGTAAGTACAAGTCCCATTGCCTTCACCTGGTCCCCAACCTGCCAGATAGCGCTGCCCTTCCCATAACTTTGAGGGGTGGCATTTAGACAGGAAAGCATATGCTTTGTTTCTTCTGGACTGGTTCCCTGAAAGAGAAAGGTCCTGGAAAGAAATTCATAGTTCATTTTTTCTCCTTTTTGTTGTTATAACAACATACTTGTTGGTTGGATTATATTATAGTATGGGTACAAAGTCAAGGACGGAAACGCACTTACCTCAATTTCCGTAAACAGTAATCGTTACTGTTCACAGGCTGCGTTCCGTGAGGTGTTTTTTGTGAACAAAGTTCACAGAAACCCCAAATTCATTATTACTTTTCACGATTTATTTATATCCTATCAACTAATATATCAAAATACAGGAGGTTACCATTTATGGAACAAAATATGTTTTGTTTTCAGTGTGAACAGACTGCCGGATGTACCGGCTGTACAGGCGCCAAAGGGGTCTGTGGAAAAACCGCTGACACTGCCAGACTTCAGGATGAGCTTACCGGCGCACTGATCGGGCTTGCTCACGCAGCAGACGAAAACGCACCTCTTCCGGAAAGCACATGGAGACTGATGGTGGAAGGTCTTTTTGCCACCCTTACCAATGTAAGCTTTGACGATAATGCTCTTGCAGAGATCACAGAGCGCATCCATCAGGAAAAAGCCCGTCTTCGCCCAGGCTGCGGCGGATGCGCTTCCCCTTGTGGACATAACGACGACTATGATATGAAGCTTCTCTGGAACGCCCAGGAAGATATCCGCTCCCTGAAATCCCTGATTCTTTTCGGGATCCGCGGAATGGCCGCTTATGCCTACCACGCAATGACTCTTGGCTATACCGATACCGAAGTAAATGAATTTTTTGCAAAAGCCCTTTTCGCACTGGGTGAGGACTGGGATATGGATCTGCTTCTTCCTATTGTAATGGAAGTGGGAAAATACAATCTCTCCTGCATGGAGCTTCTGGACCGTGCCAACACCACCACTTACGGCACACCAGCTCCTGTGACAGTACCTCTGACTGTGGAAAAAGGTCCCTTTATCGTCATTACCGGTCATGACCTCCACGACCTGAAGCTGCTTCTGGAGCAGACAGAAGGAAAAGGCATCAACATTTACACCCACGGAGAAATGCTTCCCTGCCACGCTTATCCGGAGCTGAAAAAATACAGCCACTTAAAAGGAAACTTTGGCACTGCATGGCAGAACCAGCAAAAAGAATTTGTGGATCTTCCAGCACCTATTCTTTTTACTACCAACTGCCTGATGCCGCCAAAGCCAAGTTATATGGACCGGGTATTCACCACAGGAACCGTCACTTTCCCAGGAACGGTTCACGTTGATGGAGAAAAGGATTTCACTCCTGTGATCCAGCGTGCTCTGGAACTTGGAGGCTACAAAGAAGATCAGCATTTTACAGGAATTAACGGTGGAACTTCTGTGACAACTGGATTCTCCCATGGAACCATCCTTGGTGTGGCTGACCAGGTGATCGACGCAGTAAAATCCGGTGCGATCCGCCACTTCTTCCTGGTGGCAGGCTGCGACGGTGCAAGAAGCGGACGTAACTATTACACTGATTTCGTAAAGCAGACTCCTTCCGATTCTGTGATCCTTACACTTGCCTGTGGAAAATACAGATTTAATGATTTGGACCTTGGGACCATCGGCGGACTTCCAAGACTGATGGATATGGGACAGTGCAACGACGCTTATGGTGCCATCAAAGTTGCCGCAGCTCTGGCAGAAGCATTTGGCTGCGGCGTAAATGAGCTTCCTCTTTCCATGGTTCTGTCCTGGTATGAGCAGAAAGCCGTTTCCATTCTGCTCACACTGCTTCACCTTGGAATTAAGAACATTCGCCTTGGCCCCACACTGCCAGCCTTTTTATCTCAAAATGTGCTGAATTATCTGGTGGAGAACTTTGGAATTGCCGCAATCACCACGCCAGGGGAAGATTTGAAAATGTTATTGGGATAAGGAGGAAAATCTCATGATCAGAAAAATCATTCACATAGATGAAGAAAAATGTAATGGCTGCGGGCTCTGTGCCCGGGCCTGCCACGAAAGTGCAATCGGAATTATAGATGGAAAGGCAAAGCTGCTCCGTGAAGATTACTGTGATGGTCTGGGAGACTGCCTCCCGGCCTGTCCTACAAACGCCATCTCTTTTGTAGAAAGAGAAGCCGCAGCCTATGACGAAGCTGCCGTTCTGGAAATCAAGAAAAAGCTGGAAGCACAGTCCGCAGACACCAATACAGCTGCGCCTGTTCACAATGGCTGCCCTGGCAGTATGGCCAGACGCATTCAGAGGAATGATAATTTACCGTCTTTTTCTTCTTTTTTAGCGAAACGTCATAACAATAATGACAAAAATGCAGGATCAGCAGATCAGACCGCCAATACGGATACCAATACTGGCGCAGCTTCATCCATACCAGAATCCCAACTTCAGCAGTGGCCGGTGCAGATAAAGCTCGTCCCTATCAACGCACCATATTTTGACGGAGCAGACCTGCTCATTGCAGCAGACTGTACAGCCTACGCCTATGCAAACTTCCACCAGGATTTTATCAAAGGTAAGATCACCCTTATCGGATGCCCGAAGCTTGACTCTGTGGATTACAGTGAAAAGCTTACCGAGATCATCCGCCAGAACAATATTAAAAGCGTCACCATCGTGCGCATGGAAGTCCCCTGCTGCGGCGGAATCCAGAATGCAGCCATAAATGCCATGAAAGCCAGCGGCAAATTTCTCCCCTGGCAGGTCTACACCATCTCCACAGATGGACGGATTCTCGCCTGACACCCCTTTCAAATACTCCATAAAAAAATAAATTTTGCCCAACAAAAAATCCAGGTTGTATCACGCAGCCCGGATTTTTTATTCATACTGTATAGAATTTTCTTTTCACTTTTAAATAAGAGGCCGTTTCTTTTTACAGTTCCAGTATCATCTTTAACACATTCAGCACGCTATCCGGGCCCGGTTTCTCCAGTACATATCTGGCAGCCTGCTTAGCCTCTTCCCTGGCAGTGGTAACCGCGTAGCTCTTTCCTGCCTCCAGCAGCATGCTCACATCATTGCAGTTATCCCCAAAAGCCACCACTTCTTCCCGCCTGGTAATTCCCAGCCGCTCCATCAGTTTCTCCAGGGCATTTCCCTTTCCGGAGTGCACATCTACAAAATCTACCCAGTAATCCCCGGAAGCCATGATCTGGATCTTGTCCCCGAAACGCTTCTTTGCTTCTTCGGCACCCACGGCGGCATCTATTTTCTCATTATACATGGCAACCTTTGTCATAGTCTCCGGCGCATTCAGCACATCATCCACCTCATTTACATGAAGCTTATATCCTTCCCGAAGCTTTTTCACAAACGCCTGGTCTGCACGCTCCACATACGCCTGGGCACTGCCAGCAGTCATAAAGGAAGCCCCCTCCTGGGCTCTCACGTACTCTACGACCTCCTTCAGCACATCTGCCGGAATCGCCATCTTTTCAATGATTTCCCCCTGATAGGAAATGATTCCGCCATTTCCGGCAATAAAATAAATATCATCCTTCACAGGAGCAAACACTCTTTCAATACTGTCATATTCTCTGCCGCTGACTGCAGCAAACACAATTCCTTTAGCCTTCAGCTTCCGGATGATCTCATAAATCTCCGGATTAATATCCATGGTTCCTTCCTTCAGAAGTGTTCCATCCAGATCTGACGCGATCAGTTTTATCATAACTCTTACCTCACATACAAAAAGTCCACACAACTTCCGCCCTCTGATCAGCGGAAATCCTGTGGACTATTATACTATGAAATTTAAACTTTATCTAGAGCGTGTTTGAAAAATCATTCCCCTACTTCTGCTCTTTCTGTACTTCAATAATATTCGCGCAATCCTCATATCCAGCCGGAATCTTATCCGTTATGACAGTGGACCTGTAAAAATCCGCAAAGGTCACAGAACTGATATTATCAAACTTGGAACTATCACAGAGTACATAACACTCCCTGCACTGTTCCATGGCAGCCGCCTTCACCGCCGCTTCATTGGCATCCGGAGTGGTACAGCCACTCTTCTTGGTAAGCCCATTGGTCCCGAAAAAGCCCTTGGTAAAATGATATCCCCGCAGGGTATTCATAGCCTGATTGCCGATCACTGCTTCTGTAGTGCTCTTTAACTCACCGCCCACCAGAAGGACCTTAAAACCTCTTCCAGCCAGCGTCTGGGCATGAACCACGGCGTTGGTAACAAACACGGCCCTTGTAAGCTTCAGAAATTTCAGCATATCTCCAGTGGTAGTACCTGCATCAATATATACAAAGTCTTCATCCTGAATAAGACCAGCTGCATATCTAGCGATCCGATCCTTTTCTTCCAGCTTCAGTCCCATCTTCTCGGCTACGGAATACTCATATGCGGTTACCCGTTCCTTCAATTCCACGGCACCGCCAAAAACTTTCTCCAGCTTGCCTTCCCGATCCAGTGCTGTAATATCTCTTCGCACAGTTGACTCTGATGTATCTAAAAGATCCTTCACTTCTGTGACAGTAATACTGCCCTTTTCTCTCAGAAGCTTCAAAATGATCTCATGTCTCTGTTGTGTTAACATTCTTTTCCCGCCTTATAATCTGTAACGTTCGTCTCCAGAATGATCTTACGCAGTGGCAGAATACTTCCTGGTGAAACAGAAAGCTCGTCCACACCCATTGCAAGAAACTCTTTTGTAAGTGACTGGTCAGCACCAAGTTCTCCGCAGATTCCTGCCCAGATCCCTGCTTTATGTGCATTCTCTACAACCATGGAGATCATGCGCAGTACTGCCGGGTGATGGGGATCAAAGAACAGGTCAAGCTGTGGATTCTGACGGTCAATTGCCATGGTATACTGGCTGAGATCGTTGGTTCCAATACTGAAGAAATCCACTTCCTTAGCAAGATCATCACTGATGATCGCCGCTGCAGGAGTCTCGATCATAATTCCCTGCTCCGGCTCTCCGAACTCCACGCCCTGACTGGTAAGCTCTGCCTTCACTTCTTCTACGATTTCTTTGATCTTTCGTACTTCCTGTACGCTGGTGATCATTGGATACATAATGGCAATCTTGCCAAATGCACTGGCGCGGAATAACGCGCGAAGCTGTGTCTTAAAGATCTCCGGTCTGGTCAGGCAGATACGGATGGCCCTGCAGCCCAGTGCCGGGTTCTCCTCATGCTCCATGTGGAAGTAATCACACTGCTTGTCTGCACCGATATCCAGAGTACGAATGATCACTCGTTTGCCAGCCATTGTCTGTGCTACCTGTCTGTAAATCTGGAACTGCTCTTCCTCTGTAGGGAAATCCTCCTTCTCCAGATAGATAAACTCACTTCTGAAAAGCCCGATTCCACCTGCATCATTCTGAATAACTGTTGCCAGATCCTTAATGTTGCCGATATTAGCGTACAGCATTACCTTCTGTCCGTCAAGTGTAACGTTTTCTTTTCCCTTAAGAGTCAAAAGGAGCTGTTTTCTGGAAAGGTCTTCCTCCTGACGTTTCTTCATTTCCTCCAGAGTGGCCTCATCTGGATCTACATAGAATGTACCATTTGCTCCATCTACAATTCCAAGCTTGCCATCCATCTCGCTCTCAAGAGACATGGAAGTATTTACCAGTGCCGGAATCGCCATGGTTCTTGCAAGAATAGCAGTATGGGAATTTAAAGAACCCTTTACTGTCACAAAGGAAAGGACCTTATCCTTGTCCAGCTGCACCGTCTCAGATGGCGCCAGATCTTCGGCTACAATGATCTTCGGTTCATCTGCATCTACCGAACTTGTATCTTCTCCATTTAAAATAGTAAGAAGCCGTTCAGAAATATCACGTACGTCTGCGGCACGCTCTCTCATATAATCGTCATCCATAGCGGAAAACATCTGCGCATAATTGTCGCCTGTGGTTGCTACTGCATACTCTGCATTTACACCCTGGCTGCGGATAATATTCTCTACAGATTCGTTATAGCCGTCATCCTCCATCATCATCTGATGAACCTCAAAGATGGCTGCATTTGCTTCTCCCACTTCCCGAAGGGCCTTATCGTATAAACCCTGAAGCTGCTTGATTCCCTCTGCCTTTGCTTTCTCATAGCGTGCCATCTCCTGGTCTGGATCTTCTATCTTCACACGCTTAACCTGCTGCTCTTTTTTCTGATATACACTGATCTTACCGATGGCTATCCCGCCGAAAACACTTTTTCCGTTATATATCTGCATTTTCTCTCTCCCACTTATATAAAAAAAGAATCCTGTCTTGCAGGATTCTACGCCTGCGGCGGGTCGCTTCAAGCGACATCTGCCTTTCCGCCGCAGTGTGATCCTGCCCGGTAGGGCTTTTTCATGTAATAGGGAATTCCAACGGAATTTCCTATTACATGAAAAACTTCTCTTCATCCGCCTGGTCGATGATCGCCAGAAATTCTTCTGGTGTCTTCGCAGCGCGAAGGCTCTTGGTAAACTCTTCATCCATCAGCATCATGGAAAGCTTGCTCAGCACATCCAGATGTACGTTATCCTCTGTATTCGGAGCCGCGATGAGAAACAGCAAGGTAACCGGCTCCCCATCCAGGGAATCAAAATCAACACCGCCAGGAATTACCATAGCTGCAAGTCCTGGTTTCTTTACTGCATCACATTTCCCATGTGGAATGGCAATTCCTTCCCCGATTCCAGTGGTGCTCTCTTCCTCTCTGGCGTAAACCTGCCTGCGGTATGCTTCTTCATCACTGATCTTGCCGCTCTTCATCATAAGAGCAACCGCTGCGTCCAGAGTCTGGGATTTATCTGCGGTGGCAGCATTTAATGAAATACTTCTTACATCCAGTAAATCTGTGATCCTCATTTCTTCCTTTCCTCCTGATCCTTTCCTGTGATCTGCTGATAGACAGCTTCAATCTCTTCTCTGGTAGCAAGATTCTCGGAAAATGCACTGGCACTTCCTGCTGCGATTCCCATGTGGAATGCATATTCGTAATCCTGCTTCTCCATATATCCGGCCATAAATCCGGCTACCATGGAATCTCCTGCTCCAACACCATTGATCAGCTTGCCCTTCGGAGCCGGCTCCTGGTAAACCTCTCCATTCTCTGCGATCAGGACTGCGCCCTCTCCTGCCATGGAGATCAGTACATTCACAGCTCCCATTTCCTGAAGCTTCCTGCCGTATGGAATCACGGACTGGCGGTCCTTCAGCTCCACGCCGAAGATCTCGCCAAGCTCATGGTTATTCGGCTTGATCAGAAATGGATGATAGGGAAGAACCTTCATCAGAAGATCTCTGGTTGCATCTACCGCGATCCTTACTCCTCTGCCATCCAACATCGCCATGATCTTCTGGTAGGCATCATCTGGCATGGAAGATGGAATGCTTCCGGAAAGGAAAAGCACATCTCCCTCTCCTAATTCTCCCAGCTGCTTCATCAGCATGTCAACCTTGTCTGTCCCGATCTTCGGTCCCTGTCCATTTATCTCTGTTCCGTCTATACTCTTCAGCTTCAGATTGATTCTGGAAAAGCCTTCCCCTACCTGGATGAAACCATTCTTCACACCCATATCCTCAAGACGTCTGATAATCTCATCTCCGGTAAATCCGGCTGTAAATCCAAGGGCGGTACTCTCAATTCCAAGGTTCATAAGAACTGTAGATACGTTAATTCCCTTGCCTCCCGGCAGAAGCATCTCCGAACTGGTGCGATTGGTAAGACCAAGCTGGAAGTCCTCTACCGACACAATGTAATCCAGTGAATGATTAAAAGTTACAGTGTAAATCATGTCTGCCTCCTGCTTACTTTTGCTTGTTTTTGATTTGTTGAGCTTATTATATCGTCATGCACAGTCAAAGTCAATCAATCTTTTTCATAAGATTGACGGATTGAATTTATCACAATTGCACAAATATGAATTATTTTGATCGAGTTTGGCTTTCGTGCATTTTTCAGCACAGCCGTTTCCTATAGTAATGTCCACAAATTGCAAAAAAATGCAGATACCAGACTGCTGCGTGTTTCGAACATCATTCACGCAATCTGCTATCTGCATTTTTCTTCAAATCCCATAAATCCAGCCTGCTCTAGTCCGTCCGAAGCGCTGTTACCGGATCACTCTTAGCCGCTTTTCTCGACGGGATCAGACCGCCAAGCAAGGTCAGCACCACGCTCAGCCCGATCAGAACCACCGCAGCCACCGGCGGAAGCGCCGCTTTTACATTCACTCCGTCAGCCAGTGACCGGATAATACGGTTCGCCGGGATCAGAAGCAATAAAGTAATTCCAATTCCCATGGCTCCCGCGCAAAATCCGATGATAAACGTCTCCGCATTGAACACCTGTGACACATTATGCTTGGAAGCACCAATCGCTCTTAAGATACCAATCTCTTTTTTCCGCTCCAGAACGCTGATATAAGTAATAACACCGATCATAATGGAAGAAACCACAAGAGAAATGGCCACAAAAGCCACCAGCACATAACTGATAATATTTACAATATCCGTGACAGACGACATCAGGGTACCCACCAGGTCGGTGTAGGTGATCACCTTCTCATCCTCCCCGGCAGCCTCCATATCTGCATTATACTGATCCAGAATATTCACGATCTCTGATTTACACTCAAAATCCTTTGGATAAATATTGATCCCGCCAGGAACATTCAGATCTGCATAACCAAGCTTCTTCAGATTTCCGTCATAAGAAGCATTTTCATAAGACATCAGGGACATCATAAGCTCAGAAAGGTCATCTTCGTTCATATTCATCTGAATGGCCTTTGCAAAAGCTTCCGGATCAATAGACAGGGCATTTTCCATACTGCTCATATCCCCCATGCTTCCAAGGCTTCCCATGTCCTGGCTCATGGCGGATGCAATGCTGGAGGACACACTTGCCATTACAGACTCCATGGCTCCCTGCATGCTGGAGCTGATATTTCCCATCATCTGCTCCATTGCAGTCTGAATGCCCTTGGTCAGCTGCTGTTCCACCTGTCCCATCACATCTGTGAACTTGGCTTCAATCCCCTTTGTCAGCGCATCTGTAAAGGAAGTCATCATGGTCTTCATATAAGTTTCCATAGCCTGGGAAAACTGCTTCTGCACTTCGCTTGTATCTACCATGGTCATAAAACCATTCATAAGACGGCTCTGTGCATCCTCTGTCTGCATGTATTCCAGGAAGTAATCTGCCAGATTGGCAGGATCCGGAAGGCTGTTCTTTTTTGCATATTCCGGATAAGCCTCTACCACATCCTGTAATAGCAGGTCCTGAATCTGCTTTGTGGTGATGGTTACTGTTACGCTGTTATTAATAATCGCCTCCGCTTCCTGCTTGATCTGCTGCTGGATCTCACTCTGGCTTAAAAAGGCAAGAATGCTGGCTGCATCTGTCTGTGTGATGTTATTTGCCTTGGCGTACTCCTGATACTGGTTCACCAGCTTCGCCGCCACGACGATCACTTTTTCCGAAGACACATCCACTTTTACATTATTTTTTACCAGTTCCTGCAAATCCTTGCACAAACGGTCATTCATTTCTTTGGAAGTCAGATACTGCTGCAGCGCAGCCTGCATTTTATTTGAATCTGACTCTGGTTTATCCTTAATGCTCTCCTGATATCCTGCCAGGACATCCTTTAACAACGCACTGATTTTTTCCTCTGTGAAATCAAATTTCACAGATTGCAGGGCCTGGCTCATATCCGGAACCTGATCTGCGGGAAGGCTTTTCAGGATCTCATCCGGATCGATCACATCAGAAAGATCCAGATTCAGATCATCCATCTTGATCAGCCCGGAAAGATCTGGCATGGTACTTGCATCCAGATTGATATTTCCTGCCATTCCTGAAAGATCCGGCATATCCACGTTCATGCCCGAAGACAGACTGGAAAGACTGGAAAGATCCATATTAAAACCGCTTAAATCCACCTGGAAGGCTTCCTGCAGGGCATCTGCATTAATGGAAAACAAGGATTCCATGTCAAACTTGCTGTCTTCATTATCCTCTTTTCCAAACTCTTCCCCTGTGAAAACATTGGTCTTCTCATCTGCCAGCTGCTGTTTCACAATTTCACTGGAAGCAGCCTTCTCGATCACATGTCTGGTCAGCTCCGGGGTATAGCAGATTCCAGCAGTCAGCATGGAGGCCGTCGCGCCCTCTGCTGGCTTGACAATTCCCACAATGGTAAGGTCTTCTCCGTTTTTTACCAGTTTTTTCATATAAGAACTGTTGTCGGATTTGTCCTTCCATACCTTATATTCTTTATCGTATTCATAATAATCCGTACTGCTTACCAGCTTAAACTTCGTCCCCAGAATCTCATCATACTTATAGGGGCCAACATCCTCCGGCGTCTCCACAGCTTCTTCTGCCATAAACGCCTGCACCATTTCATCCAGTTCCTTACTGTCCCGAAGGCCCAGAGTATACTGGAGAAAATCACTGATATCACCATTCGAAGTAAGCACCAGCACACATTCCTTATAATTTTCCGGCCATCTGCCGGCCTTTACCTCGTACTGGTCTTTATAGAGATTTTCATTCTCCGGCATTTCATAAAAAACATCCGTACTCATGGTGGAGGACATAATGCTGTTGGAGGAACCGGAGCCAAGTCCCATAGCCGAAAAAGATTTGTCCGGATTTACCTGGCGGATCTTTTTCCCGTCTTCCCGGAAAATCTGCGGGGAAACCGAATAGGTGTATTCCACCGAATTGGCATACTGGGAAACACCGCTTTCTTCGCTGTCCAGATAGGTTTTCAGGGACTCCAGATCATTGGAATTCATTTTGGAAAACATATTGGTCACCATCTGGGCTACCCCTACTTCTCCATCCTTCTTTTCACTTTGCGCAGCGGCCGCTCCCACCATCATGGAGGTAAGGTCCATTCCGGTACTCTGGATCTGCAGCGGATATTCCGAAAGTGTCTCCTCTTCCATATCTGTAATGTATTTATCCACTCCATTTGAGATAGAAAGGATCAACGCAATTCCAATAATACCGATAGAACCTGCAAAAGAGGTCAGAAGAGTTCTGGCCTTCTTGGTCTTTAGGTTCTGAAAGCTCAGGGAAAGAGCGGTAAAAAAGGACATGGAGGATTTTCCCATATTCTTATGAACCGGAGGTGCCATTTTTTCACTGTCGATTTCAAAAGGATCTGTATCGGAAAGGATCCGTCCATCTTTTACAGTCACAATTCTGGTAGCATAAAGCTGGGCAAGTTCCGGGTTATGGGTGACCATTACCACCAGCCGCTCCTTGGCAACCTCTTTCAGAAGGTCCATAACCTGGACACTGGTATCTGAATCAAGAGCTCCTGTTGGCTCATCTGCCAATAAGATTTCCGGATCATTTACCAAAGCTCTGGCAATTGCCACACGCTGCATCTGTCCGCCGGACATCTGGCTGGGCTTTTTGTGGATCTGGGCGCCAAGGCCCACCTTTTCCAAAGCCTCCTTCGCCCGGCGTCTTCGCTCACTTTTGGAAACGCCTGAGATGGTAAGGGCAAGCTCCACATTAGCAAGCACCGTCTGATGGGGGATCAGGTTATAGCTCTGGAAAACAAAACCAATGGTATGGTTTCGGTAGGAGTCCCAGTCCCTGTCCTTATATTTCTTTGTGGAAATCCCGTTGATGATCAGGTCACCGCTGTCGTACCGGTCAAGACCGCCAATAATGTTAAGAAGGGTGGTCTTTCCCGAACCGCTGGGGCCAAGGATTGCCACAAATTCGTTGTCCCGAAGGGCAAGACTCACCCCATCCAGCGCCCGCTGCACCAGGTTTCCGGTTCTGTATTCTTTGTGTATGTCTTTGATCTGAAGCACTGATTACTTCCTTTCTGGTCATGTCTGATACTGTCATTTTGCAAAGTCTGTGAGGGGTTCCCGCACTAAACGGATATGTCGCCTACCGGCAGCATCACCATATATGAAAGTCAGCTGTTCCGTGCCTTTGGCACTCCCACAGCTGGCAAAATCCCCATTATCACAGAATGTCCCTATTATATCCTTAAATTGTGAACATATTGTGTCTTTAATATCTTTAAAATGAAACCCTTCTCTTGAAATCCAACCATTTCTATCGTATAATAAGGAAATACATTACCGCTTTAGAGAGATGATGTGTACGGACCGTATTTTTCTGCGCAGTCCGGTACAACAAAAGTAAGAAAGGATGAACAAGATGAAGGTTTTACTTTTAAACGGCAGCCCGCGTAAAGAAGGCTGTACCTTCACAGCACTGAGTGAAGTTGCAAAAGCACTGAATAACAATGGAATTGATACCGAGATTTTCCAGGCAGGAAATCCAGATACAGATAACGTAAAGGCCGCGGCGGCGAAATTAAAAGAGGCGGACGCTCTTGTAGTAGGTTCCCCTGTATATTGGGCATCCCCATCCGGCCAGATCATTGAATTTATGGATAAGCTCTGCTCCATGGCTGGGAAAGACATGCTCCACAAGCCAGCCGCTGCAGTTGCATCTGCAAGAAGAGCCGGAACCACAGCTACTTTAGACGTACTTCTGAAATATTTCAGCTATCATGAGATGCCCATCGTATCTGCCAACTACTGGAATATGGTCCATGGCAATACTCCTGCAGAGGTTGCACAGGACGGTGAGGGACTGCAGATCATGCGTACCCTTGGAAACAACATGGCATGGCTTCTGAAATCTCTGGAGGCGGGAAAAGCCGCAGGCGTAGCCATTCCTCAGGCAGAGAATAAGATCAAGACAAACTTTATCCGCTAATAACAGCATGGCAGCGATTCCTTTCCCATTACATGGATTTTCACTGCTGCCAGACTCCTTTAAAGAATACATGCAGTGTACGGATTGCTTCTGCACTGCATGTATCAACTACAAAACTTCCAGAGAGGTATTTTATGCTGCAAATAATCGAAACCATCAACACAGCTGTAAATAATTTTATCTGGGGTGTTCCTGCAATGGTCTGTATTTTCGGAGTTGGTCTTTATCTTAGTATCCGCACCAATTTCCTTCAGATCCGCAAATTCCCCTATGCCATCAAGACAACCCTTGGACGTATTTTCCGCAAGCGTGATGCTTCCGACGGTGCTATCACTCCTTTCCAGGCAGTGTGTACGGCACTGGCCGCCACAGTGGGTACCGGCAATATCGCCGGTGTTGCAGGTGCCATCGCCATCGGCGGTCCCGGAGCCATTTTCTGGATGTGGGTTTCTGCTCTTTTTGGCATGTGCACCAAATTTGCCGAGGTCACCCTGGCGGTCCACTACCGTGAGATCAACGCAAACGGCGAGCTGGTAGGCGGTCCTATGTACTATATTAAAAACGGTCTTGGAAAGAAATGGAACTGGCTGGCTTATCTGTTCGCTGCATTTGGTGTCCTCACCGTATTTGGAACCGGTAATGCCACACAGGTCAACACCATCACCACTGCTGTCAATTCCGCACTGCTGAATTATAACGTGATCAGCGAAAGCTCCGTTTCCACTTCCAACCTGATCATTGGCATTATCATTGCCATTCTCATTGCCATGATCCTTCTTGGCGGAGTCAAACGTATCGGACAGGTTACAGAGAAGCTGGTTCCATTTATGGCACTGCTTTACATCCTTCTTGGACTTGGGGTGATCCTTCTGAACATCCAGCACGTACCATCTGTGTTTGCTTCTATTTTCCGCGGTGCATTCCAGCCAGCAGCGGTAACCGGAGGAATCATCGGAAGCATGTTCACCAGTATGAAAAAGGGTGTTTCCCGTGGTATTTTCTCCAATGAGGCCGGCCTTGGTACCGGATCCATTGCCCACGCATGTGCAGATACCAAGAAGCCTGTAAAACAGGGTATGTTCGGTATTTTCGAAGTATTTACAGACACCATCGTGATCTGTACCCTGACTGCACTTGTTATCCTTTGCAGCGGTGTTACGGTCAATTACGGCGAAGCTGCAGGTGCAGAACTGACCATCCTTGGATTTACTTCTACATACGGAAACTGGGTATCCATCTTTACTGCTGTTGCTATGTGCTGCTTTGCTTTTTCCACAGCTCTTGGATGGGGACTTTACGGAGCCCGCTGCATCGAGTTCCTGTTTTCCGAAAAAGTGATCAAGCCTTTTATGGTTGTATATTCCCTGGTTGCTATTGTTGGTGCAACTGCAAACCTGGGGCTGATGTGGAATATTGCAGACACCTTTAATGGCCTGATGGCGATTCCCAACCTGATCGCCCTGTTCTTGCTCTCCGGTACAGTTGTAAAACTGACGAAAGAGTATTTCGCAGGAGAAGGGAGAGGGAAATAAATGGTAAAGGACAGGCTCTTCGGAGCCTGTTTTTTATGTGATAGGAAATCACATTGGAATCTCCTGCTATACAAAAAGGACATCTCATGAATACATTTTCACTCATGGGATGTCCCTTTTTTCATTCATTCTCTAATAAAATTTTCCGAATAATTCATTTTCATCATAAAATGAAACTTCCGGCAGATCTTTTATTTTTCTGAAGATCAATCCTTGGACTCTTCCTCAGCAGCTGCATCTGCGGTTGTATCAGTAGCCTCAGCATCTTCGCTTTCCTCTTCCTCGCCGATCTCAACTGCATTCTTCTCTTCCTCAGTCTGCTCCTGTACATCCGTAACGCTTACCTTATGGTCATACCATTTTCCCTTTTTGCCAATGATGGCCAGGTCAAATTCCTCATCCAGTTTTTCCACTGGGACATTAAATCCATAAACTTCCTCTGTCATACCATCACTGTAAGTTACCTTATCAATGGTAGGCTGGATCAGCTTAGCACCGTCCTTCTGTGCATCCTCTGCGGTTCCAAGGAAAAGATTTTCAATATTCTTGGAAACAAGAGTGATATGAACGGTCATTTTGCCATCCTTTACAGTGAGGGTAGCTCTTCCGTTGCAAGCCTCATTTACATGGAACATACCGCTGTCTGTGTCAAACTCTACGCCGTATACGCCGTCCTCAAGCTCACTATCCGTAGCTGCTGCATCATCTGCTGGCTCCTCTGCTGTGGCTTCTGTACTCTCTGCAAATGCCGGGAATGCAGTTGCTGCTGTCATAGTGGAAATACTTACTGCTGTTAATAAAATGACTAATGAACGTTTCATAATAACTCTCCTTGCTTTTCTTTCTTATATTTTATTACTCAAACAGCTGCCCCACCGTGGAGCAGCTGCCTGTATGCTATAAAATTTATTCTTCTGATTACTCAGCGATAGAATCAATAGCTGCCTGAGTATGAGCTACATAAAGCTGCTCTACAGCATCAATTCTTCCAAGACCTTCGATCTGGCAATCGATCTCATCAAAATCTCCAGAAGCCTCGAACATGCTCTTCCAGGAATCGTCATCATCACCAGCCATATCGTTGTTTGCGTGGTCACCAGCAACAACCATAAGTGGACGAAGGATTACTTTCTTGAAGCCAGCATCTTTAACTTTGTCAATTACTACGTCACAAGCGGTATCCTCTGGCTCACCCTCTACAGTACCGATGAATGCGTTTGTGAATCCAAGGTTCTCCATCTGTGTCTGCATCTGGTCATATGTAACGTTTGCTGTATGGGAAGTACCATGTCCCATGAATACGAATGCTGTTCCATCTTCTGCAGCAGCTTCCATGGTGTCATATCCAGCCTCTTTTACAGCCTCATCTGTAATTGCCTGTGCAACAGCAGCTTTGTCGTCGTTGATAACAGTAGCGTCATCTCCAACCTCACCAAGCATTGGCTCAGCGATTGCTACAGACTCAAATTTATCTTTGTACGCATCAATAGCTTCTACCATCTCATCATACTCAGCACCATGCATAAGGTGTGTAGGCTGAACAACCAGATTCTTAACACCGTTCTCTACAGCACGTTCAAGAGCCTGCTGCATGTTGTCAATGTGCTCATCGTCCCTTGCCTGTACATGATTGATGATGATCTGAGCGGTAAATGCTCTTCTTACAGACCAATCCGGGAATGCTTCTGCAAGAGCATCCTCAATTCCTTTGATATCCTCAGCACGGCTGTCATTAAAGGATGTACCAAAGCTTACAACCAGAAGCTCATTGTCACCGATCTCATCCTGGTTACGTGGATCATCCTTGGAAGCATCACCTGTGTCACGTCCGAAATACTCTGGGCTTGCTTCTTCTCCCTCTACCAGCTCTTTCTGAGCATCTGTAAGGGCATCCCATGCTTCTTTTGCTTCTTTGCACTGTGCGTCTGTATCATCTGTTCTCTCCTGAACATAGATTGCGTCAATAAGTGCTGCTACTTTATCAGCAGCTTCCTGATCTGCATCCGCTGTGTCATCTGCTGCTTCTGCATCATCGGCTGCTTCTGCATCGTCTGCTGTCTCCTCTGTAGCTTCCTCTGTCTCTGCAAATGCAACAGATCCAGTTGCTACTGTCATGCTTGCTGCCATAGAAGCTGCAAGAAGGATTGCTAATAAAGAGTTTCTTTTCATTTCTTTTTCCTCTTTTTTTCTTGTATTTCCGGATAGAATCACGTATAAAGAATCCCGCGGCAATCGCCAAGGTCTCATGCAAGCATAGTCTCTGGCTCATACCGCGTAAAAAACAGCCGCATTTTCTGCGACTGTAACCATCCCCATATACACACGTTTCTTCCAAAAAACATTTAGAAAATATTCATGTATCGTTATGAGAATACAGGTTCTGTGTACCGCAGACCTAAGATTCCACGCCAAGGCAGTTCTCCTGACTTCGGTCAACGCCGCTTCCCCTTCCCGGTTTCCCAGTGGGCTCTGAAGCAGCTCCCTTACACAGTGACGGCATCGTTCCGGATTCTCACCGGATTCTCTTTTATGCACCATGTTCATGATGCAACCCTTGCGTTATAACCATTATACATATTCGACTCGGATGATTAGAAATTACCATATTTTCATGTATTTTTTATGAACAAAATATGTATTTTTTGTAAATCAGCCTGGATTTATACATTTTCTTTAAATCTTCTCAGCCATATTTTTCCGCTCCTCCACAGTCCACTCTTCTATACAGATTTCCAGCAGATTTTCTAACATGCAGGCATGACGAATTCGTGGCTGCCGTCCAGAACTTTCATAGAAAAAAATGGTCCACAGACTATGCCATGGACCATTTTAAAGCAATTCAGATATTATCGCATTTAAACATTTTTACTTATTTTACTTTGATCTTGATCGTTGCCTTCTTATTGGTTCCGTCAAGAGATCTGACTGTAATTGTTACAGTACCTTTCTTTTTCCCTTTCACAACACCCTTGGAAGATACCGTTGCTACCTTGGTATTGCTGGAGCTCCATACCACGCTCTTGTTTGCCTTACTGGATGCTGTAACGTTTGCTTTCAGCTTCAGGGTCTTTCCTTTTTTGACTGTTTTCTTTCCGGAAATGGTGATTTTCTTCACATAGCCCTTCATGCAGGTAAGCTTAATGGAACCGTATACCTTGCTGCCGTCTTTTGCAGTTGCGGTAATTACAACGCTCTTTCCACCAGCATTTTTCTTCATAGTTACAACGCCTTTTGCATTGACAGTTGCTACCTTGGTATTGCTGGATTTCCAGGTTACCGCGCTGTTGTCTGCATTAGAAGGAGCTGTTTTCACCTGAAGCTGTACTTTCTTGCCTGCTGCTACCTTTACGGAATTTTTCGCACTTACAGTTACCTTGGCAACAAGGATTGGAAGTGCCGGTGTGGTTTTCTGGGCTGTCAGGATCTCACCGCATACGGAGCATTTCTTTCCTTCTGTAAGTCCGGTATGTCCCTGTGTTGCTGCCACAGCCGGGATCACAACCTCTTTATGTCCGCTTGCCTTTACAAGCTTGCGGGCTTTCAGGATGATACCGCATACAGAGCATTTCTTACCTTCACTCCATCCATCCTTGGTACAGGTAGCTTTCACAGCCGGAAGAACTACTTCTTTATGTCCAAGTGCCGGACCTTCCACCTGAGCTTTCAGGATCTCACCGCATACAGAGCATTTAAGGCCCTCTGTAAGACTGGTTCTTGTACAGGTTGCAGTTCTTGCCGGAAGGGTTTCATAAGTATGAACTGTGATCTGGCACTCTGCTGTAAACTCTCCAACCTGTGCTGTGATCACTGCTTTTCCTTCTCCTACTGCTTTTACTGTACCATCTGTTACAGTCGCAACCTTTTCATCACTGGAAGTCCATGTGATCTTTTTACCTGTGCTGTAATCAGCAGCTGCAGTAGCTGTGATCGCTTTCTCAGAACCTACATTCAGCATTTCCTCAGTTGTATCAAGGGTAATACCTTTCGTCACTTTATCAGTAGTAAATGTAAGAGCTTTTGAAAGCCATCTTGTACCTGTACCACTATTTGCAACAAATTCTACCTTTGTATTTAATGCCGGAATTGGCATTGTAAAACGATAAGAAGTACTTCCATCAGCCTCTTCTACTGCAACACCCTGGATCAGTTTTGGATCTTCTGTGTCACTCTTCACTGCCTTTTTCGCTTCGGAAGCAGTTCCCAGATACAGCCTCTTGTAAACTGGCTGAGTTCCTGTAAAGCTTGCCTTCAGTACGCCATCTTCTGTGAAAATCACAACGTCCTTTGCCTCAAAACCGGCATTGCTCTCTCCTGGTTCTGCTGCTGCAGCATATTTTCCATCTTTCAGAACCAGTTTGCTGACTGCCTCCTCAATCTTAGCCGCTGCTTCATCTCTCTTTGCAAAATCTGTCTCATCAGGATTTGCTGCTGCAATAGCATCTTTCACAGCCTGTACAGACGCCTCATCATAAAGGGAATAATCTGCCGGAGCTTTCTTAAGTGCTGCAATCAGCGCATCCTTCTTAAAGTAAACAGAATAGGAAGCACCGTCATTTTCTTTTGTAACCTTTGTGGTATAAACAAAATATCCGGCTGGCTCTTTTGTTTTTCCATCAATTACATAGCAGCCATCTCTGACTACTTTCAGTGTATATTCTTTTGTTGCATCTATGCCTGTAAATGAAAAAGTAGTAGTATTCTGACTTGTTTCCTTCAGAACATTTCCTTCAGAATCAGTTAAAGTAACTTCTACACCAGTCAGCCTGGAAGGAGTTGCCCCGTTTTCATCAAGAAGATAGGTTTTTACTCCAATGGAGAAGCCTTTCTTTACCGTTACTGTACACTGCGCACTGAAATTTCCAGCTTTTGCAGTAATCACAGCTGTTCCTTCGCCCACAGCAGTTACCGTACCATTCTGATCTACTTTTGCAACATTTTCCTTGTCACTGGACCATACAGCCTTATCTGTGGAATCCTTTGGCTCTACAGTTGCTGTGAGGGTAAAGCTCTCTCCTGCATAAGCAGATTTCTCAGAAGCATCCAGTGTAATACCAGTTGCAGGTACCGGAACTGGATCAACCACAACCGTTTTTCCTGTTTTGCTTACTGTGAAAACTCGTTCATACCATTTTTCATTTTTTGCAGAATGGAATGCTAAAGTTGTTGCTTTATCAAGGTAATCTACAGCTGTACTTCCGCCCATGGCATTTGCTTTTACCACAACATCTGCTTTACGGCTGGTGATCGCAATTGTACTTTCTGCTGCAGCTGCCTCTGCTGCGGTTCCTACATACAGTTGGTCGAAGCTGTCACTTCCCATTGTCAGCTGTAAAATTTCCTGATAATTATTGGAAGTTGGACCACCAATGGTATGTAATGCTGCAGCAGCTACATTAAACATTTTCACATTATTGGTTACAGTCAGATCAATTGTATGATCAAAATCACCTGTTACCAGAGTCTTTGCGTCATAATCGATCACAGCCTGTCTCGGATAGAAAGCTCTCTCCAGTGTATTTAAGCCCTGCTCGTATTTGGTAAGATAGCTGTTTGAAATTGCTACCAGTGCAAGCTTTGTCTCACCTTCACTTACCGGAATGGTAAACTGCCATTTGCCATCTACCAAAGTTCCTGCACACCAGTTGGCTCTGTTGTCGCCGTTTGCAACTGCTTCCTCATATGTACCCTTATACAGATAGTGATAACCAGATCCACTTAAAGTTACAATAAGGCTGGTTCCGTTTTCATCTTTATGAAGAACGGCCTTTTGTGCTTTAAACATTGCAGTATTATTGGTAATTGCCAGCTCTGTCTCTGTAGGCTCTACTGCTTTTTTGACCAGGGCAGCAACTGCTGCTTCAATTTTAGAAGCCATTGCATCAACCTCAGCCTGTCTGGACTTTCCATAGTCGCGCTGAACTGCTGCAACTGCATCTGTGACTGCTTTTGCAGTTTCCTCAGTATAGATGGAAAGGTCTGACGGAACCTTCGCAAGCGCAGCATCTACAGCTGTGTAATCTGCTTTCTCCTCAGGTTTCGGAGTAAACTTGCTGGTATCCTGTGTAATCTTCAGAGTGTAATCAACATCATGAGCCTCAGTCATAGCCACGGTTGTTGCCGCAATCGCCATATCCTGGTTCAGTACTACCGGGATTTTAAACAAAGAACCATCCTCTGTTGAAAGTACTGGATATACTTCCCCATTCAATTTAATCTGTGTGTATTTTTTACTGGAAAACAGAATATTTCCATAAACAACACCATTTTCGATCACAATAGATGGGCAGGTAATGGTAACTTTTCCAGTTCCGCCTGAAAAAGAAAAGTCATCTGGCACATAGGTTCCGTCTGCAAATTCCGTCTTTTCTCCAAGACCGGTTTCTACTGCTTCTGTTCCAACAGCTTCACCAGCCGCTTCTTCTGTTACCTCACTTGCAAATCCGTCTTCTGAACTGAAAAAATCATCTACTGCAGCATCACTGGAAGCTTCAGGGGCTGCTTCACTTTCCACAGCTGCAAAATCATCAGCAGACTCCTGGGTATCAGTGCTTTCCCAATCGCTTTCAAAACCAGCAATCTCATCGGCGGATGCCCAGTCTTCTGCGCTTACGGAAAAAGCAGTGACCGGGGAGCCAACTGCCATCGTAGCGGTAAGAAACAGAGCCAAAATTTTTGTTCTTCTTTGTTTCATTTTCTTCCTCCTTCATAAAAAAAGCCCTCTTATACAAGAGGGTACAGGTAAACGTTAATGCATCTGGCAATTGCCATCTGTATTAAGGATCTAATGTATGCTGCAACGCCCCTGAGATACAGCCTACATTATAAGACACATTCAAAAAGACCCGACTTTACGGTGGCAAGGACGCCGCTGCGGAGATAAACCGCATTCCATTTAAATGTGCTTTTTTATCATTTCTTATGATACTATAAAAAATCCAAAGAATCAATTACTTTTCCCAAATATCCCCCAATTTATAAACATTAAAAAATTATAAAATCGGGGTTGACAAATACCCTCATGGGGTATATATTGTTTTCATCAAGTGATACCCCCAAGGGGTATATTGAGAAAGGAGACTGCCTATGACAGCTGAACATAAATCTGAAAACTGCTGCACTAAGCCAGCAGCTGATACGGAGAATATTTCCAGCCAGGAACCCACCAAGAAGGTCTGTTCCTGCTGCTGTACCAAGCACACCGACCGTTCCGAGGCAGAACGCAAGAAGCTTGTGAACCGCCTGAAACGTATTGAAGGCCAGATAAGGGGCATTATAGGAATGCTGGAGAATGACGCTTACTGCAACGACATCTTGATCCAGTCTGCCGCTGTAAATGCCGCTGTAAATGCCTTCAATAAGGAATTGCTCGCCAACCATATCCGTACTTGCGTTGCAAGAGATATCCGTGAGGGCAAGGACGAAACCATTGATGAGCTGGTTGCAACATTGCAGAAATTAATGAAATGAGATACCAGGATTGCAAAGTGAAATGTCGTTCGTGCTTGCACGAAAAGACATTTTAGCTTGTGCAGGACTGCGGGAGCACAAAAGTGCGGAGCAGTCCGTAGGTATCGGAGTACCATATTAGAAGGAGGAAATTTGTTATGGAACAATACAACGTCACCGGCATGAGCTGCGCGGCCTGCAGCGCCCGTGTGGAAAAAGCGGTAAACAAGGTCCCGGGTGTTACATCCTGCTCTGTGAGCCTGCTTACCAACTCCATGGGCGTAGAAGGAACCGCCCCAGCCTCTGCCATTATCTCAGCTGTAGAAGAAGCCGGATACGGCTGCAGCTTAAAAGGTGCTTCCGGCCAGAAGGAATCCGTTTCCGACGCTGAGAAAGCCCTGGAAGATCACGAAACCCCAATCCTGAAGAAACGTCTTATCGCATCCGTAGGCTTTCTTCTGGTGCTGATGTACTTCTCCATGGGACACATGATGTGGGGATGGCCGCTGCCAGCCTGGTTTGATGGCAACCACATCGCCATGGGACTTGTGCAGCTGCTTCTTGCAGGAATCGTCATGGTCATCAACCAGAAGTTTTTCATCAGCGGCTTCAAAAGCCTGTGGCACCGCTCCCCGAACATGGACACCCTGGTAGCCCTTGGCTCCATGGCCTCCTTTGTATGGAGTGTCTACGCCCTGTTCGCCATGACAAGAGCCCAGGTTGACGGAAATTCCGAGCTTGTCATGCACTACATGATGGAATTCTATTTCGAATCCGCAGCCATGATCCTGACCCTGATCACTGTTGGAAAAATGCTGGAAGCCCGTTCCAAGGGCAAAACCACTGACGCCTTAAAAGGTCTTATGAAGCTTGCTCCCAAGACTGCCGTTGTCATCCGGAACGGCCAGGAAACCACTGTTCCCATTGACCAGGTTGTAAAAGGCGATACCTTCGTTGTCCGCCCTGGTGAAAACATCCCGGTGGACGGCGTGATCATCGAAGGCTCCAGTGCAGTCAACGAATCCGCCCTTACCGGCGAGAGTATCCCCGTTGACAAAGCTGCCGGAGATCTTGTCTCCGCAGCCACAGTCAACCAGTCTGGTTTTATCAAATGTGAAGCTACCCGCGTTGGCGAAGACACCACCCTCTCCCAGATCATCAAAATGGTCAGTGATGCCGCAGCCACCAAAGCTCCTATTGCCAAGATTGCAGACCGTGTTTCCGGCGTTTTCGTACCAGCCGTTATTACCATTGCGGTCCTGACCACCATTATCTGGCTGCTCACAGGCCACGAATTCGGCTATGCCCTTGCAAGAGGAATTTCCGTTCTGGTCATCAGCTGCCCATGTGCCCTTGGTCTTGCCACCCCGGTTGCCATTATGGTAGGAAACGGAATGGGTGCCAAGAACGGTATCCTTTTCAAAACCGCAGTCTCCCTTGAGGAAGCTGGAAAGGTCCAGATCGTTGCCCTTGACAAAACCGGAACCATCACAAGCGGTCAGCCGGAGGTTACCGATATTCTTCCCGCCGATGGCATATCCGAGAACGATCTTCTCACCCTTGCCTACGCCCTTGAGAAAAAAAGCGAGCATCCTCTTGCAAAAGCCATCCTGGAAAAAGCGGCAACCCTTGGCCTTACTGCCCAGGAAGTCACAGATTTCCAGGCCCTTCCGGGAAACGGACTTTCTGCAAAGCTTGGCGCTTCCACATTGATCGGCGGCAGCATGAAATATATCAGCACACTGGTGTCTGTATCCCCTTCCCTTATGCACCAGGCCGAGAAGCTTGCCGAAGCAGGAAAAACTCCCCTTCTCTTTGCAAAGAATGGAAAGCTTCTTGGAATCATTGCAGTTGCTGACGTAATTAAGCCAGACAGTGCCCAGGCAGTCAAAGAGCTTCAGAATATGGGCATCCATGTAGTTATGCTTACCGGTGACAACGAGCGCACTGCCAGAGCTATCGGCGCACAGGCCGGAGTTGACCAGGTTATTGCAGGTGTCCTTCCGGATGGAAAAGAAAGTGTCATCCGCTTCCTGAAAGAAAAAGGCAAGGTAGCCATGGTGGGCGATGGAATCAACGATGCTCCGGCCCTTACCAGAGCAGATATCGGTATCGCCATCGGTGCCGGAACTGATGTAGCCATTGATGCCGCAGATGTAGTTCTTATGAAGAGCCAGCTCTCCGACGTGCCAGCTGCCATCCGTATGAGCCGCGCAACCCTTCGGAACATCCACGAAAATCTTTTCTGGGCATTCTTCTACAACGTAATCGGCATCCCGCTGGCTGCCGGTGTCTGGATCCCGATTTTCGGCTGGACCTTGAACCCAATGTTCGGTGCTGCTGCCATGAGCCTTTCCAGCTTCTGCGTTGTCACCAATGCACTGAGACTGAATCTGTTTAAAATCCATGATGCAAGCAAAGACAAGAAAATTAAGAATCCTGTTTCCATAGAATCAAATTCTGCAAATATTACCGGTTCCGTTAAAGCACCATCTGCCGATTCCTCTAAATCATCCAATGCAGATAAAACTTCAGGAGCAGAAAAAGCGATTAATAACAGCTGCACCCTTTCCAACGAGTGCGACGATATTAATAACAATAATAACAAAAAGGAGAGTCATACCATGGTAAAAGTAACAGTAAATGTAACAGGAATGATGTGCGGACATTGTGAAGCACATGTAAACAAAGCAATCCAGGAAGCATTTGGAGTACAGGATGTTGTATCCTCCCACGATGCCGGAACCACCATCTTCTCAGCACCAGAAAAAGTAGACGAAGACAAAGTCCGCCAGGTGATCAAAGATGCTGGTTATGAAGTAACTGGAATTACTCAGGAGTAATCAGGTTCTCATCTTCTAATTGACCAATGCGTAATAGTTGATTTCTAAATCTCATTGCAACGGTCTGATCCGTCAGTCGGCAGAGACAGTTTTGTGCTTCTGCCGACTGGCTTTTTTATATTTTATCTTTAATCAGACTTCCCACTTTTGCTTTTGTCAGGTTTTATGTTCTTTTTTTCATATCGCCCTTGTTCTTTCCTATGTTAATGTTAATTTTTCAAGAATCTTCATCCTTGCATTGAAATTCTGTAATTTATTCAGTATAATGGCATTAATGTGAGTCTCACAGTGAGACTCCTCTGAGAGCATAAGCAGCCGCTGATCCGACTGTGGGCAGCAGCTATCATCTCAACCATCTAAAGGAGGAATTATATTATGGCAACATGGAAAAATCTTGACACACTTGATTCTTTTGACGAGCTGAAAGAACTTAAGGATCACGTAGACATTGCAGCAGCTCTGTCTGGTGAAGAAGGTGGCAAGCGTGTAGCTGATTATAGTACACCAATGGCAGCAGGTCTTTCTTACAACTATGCAGCCAAAGAAGTAGACGAAACCGTTTTAGCCGCACTTGCGAAGCTGGCTGACGAGGCACAGCTGATCGACAAGTTCCAGGAATTATACAATGGTGCAGTGATCAACACCGGAGAGAACCGTATGGTCCTTCATCACCTTGCACGTAAACAGCTTGGTAACCCGGTTGTTGTAGACGGTGTAGACAAGCGTGAATTCTACGTTGCCCAGCAGAAGAAAGCAGCTGATTTTGCAAATAAGGTTCATGCTGGTGAGATCACCAACGAAGCTGGTGAGAAATTCACCACCGTTGTACAGATCGGTATCGGCGGAAGCGACCTTGGTCCTCGTGCCCTTTACATCGCACTGGAAAACTGGGCGAAGGCCAATAACACCTTCAAGATGGAAGCGAAATTCATCAGCAACGTTGACCCGGATGACGCAGCTGCAGTCCTTGCTTCTGTAGACCTTGCACACTCCTTATTCATCGTTGTATCCAAATCCGGTACAACCCTTGAGACTCTGACCAACGAAGCATTTGTAAAGGATGCCCTCACAAAAGCAGGCCTGAATCCTTCCAGACATATGCTTGCCGTTACAAGCGAGACATCTCCTCTTGCAAAGAGCGAGGATTACCTCACCGCCATCTTTATGGATGATTACATCGGCGGCCGTTACTCTTCCGTTTCCGGTGTAGGCGGCGCAATCCTTTCCCTGGCATTTGGACCGGAAGTATTTGCACAGCTTCTTGACGGCGCAGCAGCTGAGGATCAGCTTGCAACCAACCGCGACCTTATGAAGAACCCGGATATGCTGGACGCTCTCATCGGTATCTACGAGAGAAACGTACAGGGCTATCCTTCCACAGCTGTTCTTCCATATTCACAGGCATTAAGCCGCTTCCCGGCACACCTTCAGCAGTGTGATATGGAGTCCAATGGTAAAACAGTCAACCGTTTCGGTGAGCCAGTGAACTATGTGACAGGACCGGTTATCTTCGGTGAGCCAGGAACCAACGGACAGCATTCCTTCTACCAGTTATTACATCAGGGCTCTGACATCATCCCGCTTCAGTTCATCGGCTTCAAGAACAGCCAGCTTGGCGTAGACGTTGACATTGAGAACAGCACCAGCCAGCAGAAGCTCTGTGCTAACGTTGCAGCTCAGATCGTAGCATTTGCCTGCGGTAAAGAGGATGAGAACCTGAATAAGAACTTCAAAGGTAAACGTCCATCCAGCATCATCATCGGCGAGCAGCTTACCCCTGCTTCCCTTGGCGCATTACTTGCTCACTTTGAGAACAAGATCATGTTCCAGGGCTTCGTATGGAACCTGAACAGCTTCGACCAGGAAGGCGTTCAGCTTGGTAAAGTTCTTGCGAAACGTGTACTTGCACACAATACAGACGGTGCACTGAAGGTATTCAGTGATCTTCTGAACATCTAATTATAGAAGATTTACGGCAGTCCGGGAATTTCCGGGCTGCCGTTTTTATTTTCGCATGCAACGAGCCAAACCTTGATCGTTCCCACGATAACGAATAAAACTCGAAGAACCGCTTTTGTCTCGTCCTTACAACACAAAAACGGACCGCAGATTCCTGTATCCCTACATTCCTCTGCGATCCGCAATTCATAATTTCCTTTACATTCAGGCAACCTGTACGCCCCAGTTTTTCTTCACTTCCAGGCTTCTGCCAGATTTTCCTGTTACACAAATGCTTTTATTTCTCCAGTTTCCAGCTCCATTATCTGAGAAACAGATTTCAGCACCATCTGCAGTCTTCTTCACCTGGATCTTCATTACCAGATTCTGTACTTTTCCATACATGAGACTGGTTTTCACAAGCTCATCCAGGTCTTTTTCCAGCTGTGCTTTATCCATATACACGCTGATCTTTTCCTGTGACAGATCTGCCTCCAACCATTCCTGACCTGGTGTAAAATATTTCTGTCTTGCCTTTACAAATTCCTCTATAAAATTATTGAGTTCTACTTTCTCATTTCTCTGTAATATCTTTCTCATAAAAGAAGCCCCCTTGCTTCAAAAACATCCTTCATTTTTTCTTTTCTGAGAGATATTATAGCCATCTATGTTAAATTCTGTGTGTTGTTAATGTTAAACGTATTTTAAATTATTTAACATTTTGTAATGTGTCTTTTTACTTTTCTTCTGTCTGGTCTTATAGGTTCTGGTAACGGCCAGTGCGATCACCGCCACGTATAAAACAAATTGGAACCCAACTGTATTCCCGGAAAAGTCCATATATGGATTATAATAATCCAATATTTTCGTTGTAATGCAGATCAGGCTGCACACCACACTGATGTGAAGCAAAATTCCTCTCACCCGCTCCATTGTAATTCCTCCTTTGCTTTTTTGAGCCCTACTCTGTAATAAAAATCCCATCCGAGATCTCATGCTCCGGTTTATAGGGATGATTGGCTGTTGTCCCATTAAAAGTCATGAACGAACAATGCCCGCCGTCCAGGTTGTAAGCCTTCTTGCTCAGCACACAGGTCTCCGCTGCCGATTGCTGGCTTCTGTAGATCACGCTGTTTCGGATGATCGTACCATTGTCCTTGTGCCTGTCATTGCTGTAGGAATCTCCGTTCACCGCCAGCACAGATTTCATTCTGTCCGACATATCAGACAGCTTCTCTGTATACCCCACACCATAAGTGTCCTGGGCAAAAGCCGTTTTCAGCTGACTGATATCTCCCACATAGATGTCCGCCAGCACATAAGATGTCTTAGTCCCATATTTTAAGTGCTTTCCAAAGTTGGAATAATCCAGTTTTCCAGTGTCATAACTGTTATAAGAAAGCTGAATAGACAAATTTGGACTGGTGTAAGAGGTGTCCGTTGCCACTACGGTATCTGTAAATTTATCCGCAAATTTCTGATGCCAGTCCTCCGTGGAACGGACCTGGTCTGTAACCGGTAAATTGTCCGGTATGCAGACAAGAACATGTACATTGACAAAAACCAGGCGAAGATCCAGGAAGCACAGGATAAACAGAACCTTCACTACCAGCTTCTGGATTTTATTAAGTAACAGAATTTCCATTTTTCTGCCTGCCTTTACTGCGATGCACTGCTGGATCAGTATGATGTCCTTCGTGCCAGCTCCGGATTTTTCCTTGCGGAAGACGGAAGCTACTCAGGTGCCGTAGAGCAGATCGTCCACGAGCTTTCCACAGATGACACCCGTATGGCGCTGTGGGAAAAGCTTCAGGCAGACTACCTGGGAGGGCATCTTAATAAAGAGCAGACTTCCCTGGAGCTTCCGTTCCAGTATGAAAAGGATGGACGCACCCATTACGGACGTATCACCGCCCTCTTTTCCAATGACACACCGGACGGACGGCTTCACCATTTCATTCTTGGCTTCGAGAATTTCCACACCAAGGAGGATCCAATCGCCCCCAATGAAAAGGCGCAGCTGCTTCATTATTATGAACAGATGAAGCAGTCCATTCTGGAAAATGGCAGCTATGTAGATGCGCTGATGGAAAATGCCCAGGTGATCTATTCCGTTGACCTGACACACGATACACTGGAAAACGTTTTTTATCACACGGATCTAAAAGAGTTCGACAATCCGGTAGAGACTCCCTGTTCCTATGACCTTTACTGTCAGGAGCGCAGCGCTTTTGTCACAGAGGATACCCTGGAGACTTACCGGATCGTGGACTCTTCCCAGAAGCTTCTGGAACGTTTCCAGATGGGTTCCAAACAGATCACTGTGGAATATATGGAAATCAATGCTTCCGGTACTCCTACCTGGCTTCAGAAGACAGTACTTATGTCACAGGACACCCAGTACGACAGCCGCACCCATGTGGAAACACGGATCGTACATGGAATCATCCTCTATAAAAACACCTCCCGTTTCCATGAAAAAGAGCGGGAAGAGAACAAACGGTTACAGGTGGCTGTGGAAAAAGCGGATTCTGAGAATCGGGCAAAAACCGTTTTCCTGAACCGTATGAGTCATGATGTCCGCACTCCCATCAATGGAATTATGGGAATGCTGGAGATTATCAACAAGAACCGTAAAGATGAAGAACAGGTGGATGATTGCCTGAATAAGATCCATCTTTCTACCAGACATCTGCTGGCTCTGGTCAATGATGTACTGGATATGAACAAGCTGGAGGATTCTGACACGGTACTTCCAAGAGAATCCTTTGATCTGAAAGATCTGATGGATGAGGTGGCAGCCCTGATAGACGGACAATTGATAGAGAGCAATATCTGCCATCGCAGGCATCGGGAGAATGTGATTCACACCGACCTTATCGGCAGTCCGCTCCAGCTTCGCCAGATCATGCTGAATCTTCTCAGCAATGCCATTAAGTACAACAAACCAGATGGCTCCATTGACACTTATGCAAAAGAATTGTCTTATGATGGGGAGAATACGGTTTTTGAGTTCAAGATCGTAGATACCGGAATTGGAATGAGCGAAGATTTTGTTCAGAATCAGCTGTTCAAACCCTTTACCCAGGAAAAGGCGGATGCCCGCACCCAGTACAGAGGAACTGGGCTTGGAATGTCCATTGTAAAGTCATTGGTGGAGAAAATGGGCGGAGAGATTGAAGTACACAGTGTTCTGAATGAGGGAACTACCTATGTATTCCGGATTCAGTTTGAGGTGGATACCAGCAAGGCTTCCGACGTCCAGAGTTGTGATCACAGCCTTAGTTCCCCTGGTTCCAGTTCAGGCAGCTCTTCTAATTCTTTTGGAAGTGAACGGCCTCAAGATTTGACAGATGTACCAACTGCGGATTGCTCCACTGGATCAGATTCCGCTGCGCCTGGTGCTCCTGCCTCTCCACTTGCCGGAATGCACATTCTCCTGGCAGAAGATAATGATATTAACATGGAGATTGCAGCATTCTATCTGACAGACTGCGGGGCCACAGTGGATCAGGCATGAAACGGACAGGAAGCTGTAGAGAAATTCCAGAGTTCTGCTCCCGGCACCTACCAGATGATCCTGATGGACGTTATGATGCCTGTTCTGGACGGCCTTGCCGCCACCAGAACCATCCGGGCACTCTCCCATCCAGATGCCAAGAGCATCCCAATCCTTGCCATGACCGCCCAGACCTCTCCTGAGAGTGTTATGGAATGCAAAGACGCAGGGATGAATGCGCACATCGGCAAGCCTATTGAGGAGCAGCAGCTGATACGGATTTTGGAGAAATTCCATAAATAATATAAAAGAATCCCGGGTTTCTCTCATCTTCTTCAAATGAGAGGAAACCGGGATTTCATTAACTTCTACTCTTTGTTTCGTACAAAATAACCGTTACTCTATTCCGTACTCCTTAAGCAGTTTACTTCGGAAATCTTCGTCATCAAGAGAACGCTTTAAGTCTTCGATACGGTTGTCCTGCAAAAGATATTTCGTAAGTCGCTGCTCACATTCTTTGCCCTCGTTTCTTCCTTCAGCCCTTTCCTCTTCTTTTATATCCCTAAACGCTTTACAAACGTTCACTTTTTCTTCCTTTTCTTCTCTTTCTAACTTCACTCCTGTCATCTCCTCCATTACCCGGACAGCTTTCCGGTCCATAGTTTCAAATGCGGCATTTGCTTCCACCAGCTGTTTCATCTTTTTCTTGTCTATGGAAGCTTTAATGAACTGCATCACTTCACGGAAACTGGAGGCGAAGTGCTCCAGTTCTTCTTCACTCAGCTCTGCGGGCGCGATCAGATTGATCCGATAGTCTGGAACCAGCGTTAGAATCTCCTCATCCTGCACCACCAGCATCTCATGCAGCGATCTTGGCGCAGCCCAATTATCGGCTCCGAAATATACAACGACTGTTATAATCGGCAGCAGCCTGTCCTCCCTATAAAAACCGGAAAGAAACTCTGCGGAATCCGGTTTCTTCTCCTTGGGATCTTTCTCCTGCCGCGCTTTCCTATGAGATGCCTCTGCTTTCTGCACCTGTGCTGTATATCCCAGCGAATCATAAACCATGTTTTTCACTGGCATTGCAAAGTGCACTTTAGACTGGTTCTCTACTCCCAGGAGCAGATACACCGCATTTTCATCCTCCATGGCACAAAGCACCTTAAAAATATCCCGGTACTTCTGATAGGGCACCTCAGCCCCATCCGCTCCATGCGGAATTACCACGTTTGCCGTATCCAGTTCTTTCAACTTCTCAGGCTCAATAACCTTTTCTCCTTGGTAGATCATATGGTTGAACACATCCGCAAAAACTTCTGTGTCCTCCATGTACTCTTTTGTGATGATATCCTTTTTTCCCATGGACTTCACCACCTTTTAAGATTTGTTTTCAGAAGAGCTTATGTAGATTATATAGAATTGAAACTCTTATGATGTATCTATAATAACACGTCCTGTTCATTTTTGAAAGAAAAATATTTTCCAGAAGTATGAATTTTATTTAATAAGTTTTATAGAAATTTAAGAAATTTTATTACAACAGAGTACATATTTCAAAACAGGGGCAGTCCCAAAAGACTGCCCCAAAAGCTTGTTTCTTTACCTTATTTCACTACAATGTAAGTAACCGCCAAATAATAATGCGGTCAGATATAAAATTACCCCAGCCCTTTGCGAGTTGGAGTAATTCACTATAATTCACATGCGATTTTTGATAGATTGGAGTTTTTCACT